>NZ_JAUF01000004.1:0-1393 GCF_000585455.1 Microbacterium sp. MRS-1 | reverse complement strand
CCTGCCGGAGGAAGTACCCGCGCGTCCAGAGCCCCGACACCGTCTCCGCGTGCGCGGGCGCGTGCTCGGGGTCGGTGACGTAGCCGTTGCGGCGCGGGCCGTGCTGGTGGGTGGCGATGATCTCCCCGCCGGAGAGCACGTCGATCTGCTCCCCGATGACCCGGACATCGACGGTGAGGCCGGCGAACCGGTGTGGGACGGAGTACTTGATCGTGTCGAGCTGGATATGCCAGTCCCGGTGAACCTTCGCCTTCCGCCAGACCACCGGCTCCCAACGCCGCACCGGCAGCGAGAGCAGCTCGCCCTGCTCGTGCTCGGTGAACCAGTCGCGACGCGACCGGGATTCGCCGCGGAACGGGGTCCGGTCGTTGATCGCGTCGACCTGGGCGGCGACGGCGGTGTTCAGCTCGTCCAGCGACGCGAACACCCGATCGGCGAGGTAATGGATCACCCAGTTCGTGACGACCTTCACCCCCGCTTCGACATGCCCCTTGTCGCGGGGACGATATGAGCGGGTCGGGACCGCGGCGGTGGCGTAGTACTCCAGGAACTCCGCATAGACAGAGTTCACGTCCCTGGCCTTCTCGGTCCGGGAGATCTGGTTCGACGCGGTCGACGCGTTGTCCGGGATCACGACCTGGGTGACGCCGCCGAAGTGCTCGAACGCGCGCCGGTGCGCGTCCAACCAGGCCGGCTGCTTCTCATCCAGACACCCGTAGGCGAACACCATCCCGGAGAACGGCAACGACGCGACGAACACCGACACCCGCGTCGTCTCCCTCGTGATCGGGTCCGTGAGCTGCATCTGCGTCCCAGCCCAGTCGACCTGCATCGAATGTCCGGGAACGTGCGCGATCGGGAGCGTCAGATCGTTCACGCGGACGTGCTCCGCGACGATCTGGCAGAACCGCTCATACCCATAGAACCGTGCACCGGCCGGGGCGTCGGTCTCCAGATACCGTGCCCACAACACCTTCAACGGCGGCTTCTTCCGCCCCAGCCGGGCTGCGACGACCCGCTCGATATCGACCGGGACGAACTCCTCGACCACACTCTTGCGACCATCGGTGAACAGCCGATCGATGTCCTCCAACGACAGCCCGTCGACCTGCTCCCGCGTCGTGAACCCCTCCTCATCGAGCACCCGCCGGGCCCTGGCGATCGCGCGATGCGAGCACCCCGCCATCGCCTCGATCTGCCTATACGCATACCCCTGCAACAGCAGGCCCATCACAAACCGGTAGTCCGTCATCGCCGACGCTCCTCTCCACCAGCGACCAGCCCTTGGCCGCGGCGAGAACCATCCTCGAACCCACCATCAGAGCGCTACCGTGTCCCCGCGCGCGTGCTACCAGATCGTTACATCCGCGCTACCCGAAGCCCCGTCTTAACA
>NZ_JAUF01000003.1:0-44050 GCF_000585455.1 Microbacterium sp. MRS-1 | reverse complement strand
CTCCATCGGCGGGTAGTTCAACTCGCCCGCCTCGTTCTTCGTGAAGACGACCGGCTTCCAGTCCAGGCGGATGTGGTCCTCGGGGTCGGGCGAGTGCGGGTCGCCGGTGAGGTAGGCCATCGTGTGCTGCATGTACTGCGCGTCGTCGCGGTCGGGGTAGTCCTCGCGCATGTGGCCGCCGCGGCTCTCCTTGCGGTTGCGGGCGGCGTAGGCGACGATCTCGGCGAGATCGAGGAGGAAGCCGAGTTCGACGGCTTCGAGCAGGTCGGTGTTGTAGCGCTTGCCCTTGTCGTCGACGTGGATGTTCTTGTAGCGCTGGCGCAGGTCGTGGATCGTGCCCATGACGTTGGTCAGGGTCTCCTCCGTGCGGAAGACCTGGGCGTTGGCGTCCATCTCCTCCTGCAGGGTCTTCCGCAGCACCGCGATGCGCTCGGAGCCGGGGTTGTTGCGCAGGCCCTCGATCATCTCGCGGACCCCCTTCGCGGGGTCGTCGGGAAGCGGCACGAACTCGGCGGTCTTGACGTACTCGACGGCGTTGCGGCCGCTGCGCTTGCCGAAGACGTTGATGTCCAGCAGCGAGTTGGTGCCGAGGCGGTTGGCGCCGTGCACCGACACGCACGCGCACTCGCCGGCCGCGTACAGACCCGGCACGACGGTGTCGTTGTTCTGCAGCACCTCGCCGTTGTTGTTGGTCGGGATGCCGCCCATCGCGTAGTGCGCCGTCGGCATGACCGGCACGGGCTCGGTGACGGGGTCGACGCCGAGGTAGGTGCGGGCGAACTCGGTGATGTCGGGGAGCTTGGTCTCCAGCACCTCCGCACCCAGGTGCGTGCAGTCGAGGTACACGTAGTCCTTGTGGGGTCCGGCGCCGCGTCCCTCGAGCACCTCCTTGACCATGCAGCGCGCGACGATGTCGCGCGGCGCGAGGTCCTTGATCGTGGGGGCGTAGCGCTCCATGAACCGTTCGCCGGAGGCGTTGCGGAGGATCGCGCCCTCGCCGCGGGCACCCTCGGTGAGAAGGATGCCGAGGCCGGCGAGCCCGGTCGGGTGGAACTGGAAGAACTCGATGTCCTCCAGCGGCAGACCCTTGCGCCAGATGATCCCCACGCCGTCGCCGGTGAGGGTGTGGGCGTTGGAGGTCGTCTTGTAGATCTTGCCGAAACCGCCGGTGGCGAAGATGACGGCCTTGGAGTGGAAGACGTGCAGGTCGCCCGTCGCGAGCTCGTAGGCGACGACACCGGCGATCTGGGTGTTGCCGTCGGCATCCTTCACCGTGATGAGGTCGAGCGCGTAGTACTCGTTGAAGAAGTTGATGCCGAGCTTGACGCAATTCTGGAACAGCGTCTGCAGGATCATGTGTCCGGTGCGGTCGGCGGCGTAGCAGGCGCGGCGCACCGGGGTCTTGCCGTGGTCGGCGGTGTGCCCGCCGAAGCGGCGCTGGTCGATCTTGCCCTCGGGGGTGCGGTTGAACGGCAGCCCCATGTTCTCGAGGTCGATGACGGCGTCGATCGCCTCCTTGGCGAGGATCTCCGCGGCATCCTGGTCGACGAGGTAGTCGCCGCCCTTGACGGTGTCGAAGGTGTGCCACTCCCACGAGTCCTCTTCGACGTTCGCGAGCGCCGCCGCCATGCCGCCCTGGGCCGCGCCGGTGTGCGAGCGCGTCGGGTAGAGCTTGGTGATGACCGCAGTGCGAGCACCGGGGCCGGCCTCGATCGCGGCGCGCATGCCGGCGCCGCCGGCGCCGACGATGACGATGTCGAACTCGTGGTAGTACACGCCGTCACGCAGGACGGCTTCAGGATGCTGGGTGCTCACGTCAGGGATGCCTTGTCTTCTGCTTCGTCGTTGCTGTGCTCGTCGTCACCGTGCGGCGCACATCTCGATCAGCCACTCCGTCGAGGAGTTCGCCACGCCCAGGCACGGGTCGAAGGTGAACACGACGAGGGTGCCGAGGAGGATGAGGAACCCGGCGGCGATCCACAGCGCCCAGACGAGCACCTTCCGGGTCGTCGCGCCGGTCACGTAATCGTTCACGATCGTGCGCATGCCGTTGGCGCCGTGGATGAGGGCGAGCCAGAGCATCAGCACGTCCCACCACTGCCAGAAGGGCGTCGCGAACTTGCCCGCGACGAACGCGAAGTCGATGCCGTGGATGCCCTCGCCGAGCATCAGGTTCACGAAGAGGTGCCCGAAGATGAGCACGATCAGCAGCACGCCGGAGGCGCGCATGTAGACCCAGCCGACCTTCTCGAGGTTGACGCCCTTCTTGCGGACCTGCGGCGACCGCGGGGCGGCGAGGTCCGGGTTCTGCGTGACGGCGGACATCAGTGACCGCCTCCCATCTGCGAGAAGACGATCGGGATGTGGCGGACGGCGAAGCCGCCGGTGGTGACGACCCAGAGACCGAGCACACCCCACCACAGCTGGCGCTGGTGACGCGTCGCCCACGGCCAGAGGTCCACGGCGATGATGCGCAGGCCGTTGTAGGCGTGGTAGGCGACGGCCGCGACGAGGAAGACCTCGCCGATGCCCATGATCGGATTCTTGTACGTGCCGATGACGGCGTCGTACGCCTCGGGCGAGACGCGGATCAGCGCCGTGTCGAGCACGTGCACGAGCAGGAAGAAGAAGATGGCGATGCCGGTGATGCGGTGCAGCACCCACGACCACATGCCCTCGTTGCCGCGGTACAGGGTGCCGCGAGGGGTCTTCGACGTGGTCTGGGCTACCGACGGTGTGACGCGTGCTGGTGCAGACACGGTCGTCCTCCCTTGGTGTGATCGGACGCTACGCTGCGGCGGGGCCTGATCGGCTGCGGGCCAGAGCCCTCTCGTCGCACACGGGCGCATTCATATCCTAAGTCGCCCCCTTCCACCCGGGCGAGGAAGGGGAGCCTAAGTTCTCTCGATATCGAGAGAACCGCACGAAAAGGCATTCTTTCGGAGGGGGACGGCCGAGGCGATAGCCTCGAAGCCATGGCCCGACCCATCGACGACTTCTACGCCGTGATCCCCGCCGGAGGTGTCGGCAGCAGGCTGTGGCCTCTCTCGCGGGCCGATGCGCCGAAGTTCCTGCACGATCTGACGGGGTCGGGTCATTCGCTGCTGCGGGACACCTGGGACCGGCTCGCACCGCTGTCGGGCGAGGACCGGATCGCGGTCGTGACCGGCCGCGCGCATCGCGCCGCCGTGGAGGAGCAGCTTCCCGGCATCCCCGATCGCAACGTGTTCCTCGAGTCCGAGCCGCGCGATTCCGCTGCGGCGATCGGTCTGGCGGCCGCGATCCTGCACCGACGCGAGCCGGACGTCATCATCGGATCGTTCGCGGCCGACCACGTGATCCGCGGCACGCGGGTGTTCGAGTTCGCCGTACGTGATGCGGTGGAGGTCGCGCGCGAGGGCTATATCTGCACCGTCGGAATCTCGCCGTCCGAGCCTGCGGTGGGTTTCGGCTACATCAAACGCGGCGGCGAGCTCATCGTCGACGGCGCGCGCGACGCGTCGCTCGTCGAGCGCTTCGTCGAGAAACCCGACCTCGAGACGGCGAAGCAGTACCTCGCCGATCGCGACTACCTCTGGAACGCGGGCATGTTCATCTCGCGCGCCGATGTGCTCCTGGCTGAGATCGAGGCGAACAACCCCGAGCTGCACGCGGGGCTTCTCGAGCTCGCCGAGGCGTGGGACGACCGCGATCGCCGTGGTCCCGCGGTCGACCGTATCTGGCCCAAGCTGCCGAAGATCGCGATCGACTACGTCGTCGCCGAACCCGCCGCCGAGAAGGGGCGCCTGGCCGTGGTGCCCGGCCACTTCGACTGGGACGACGTCGGTGATTTCGCCAGTCTCGCCAAGCTCAACAGCGGTGGACGCAAGAACGACCTCGCCATTCTCGGCGAGAACGCCCGCATCCTCTCCGATGCAGCCAGCGGCATCGTCGTCAGCCACACGAAGAGGGTCATCAGCCTGATCGGCGTGAAGGACATCGTGGTCGTGGATACTCCCGACGCGCTTCTGGTCACCACGAGCGAACACGCCCAGCGCGTGAAGGGCGTCGTCGACGCGCTGAAGCTCACCGGCCGCGGCGACGTGCTCTGATCACGAGCCACCGGGCAGGATGCCGTGTTCGTGTCGGCTTGATTGCGTCTTTGTAACCTTTCGCCCGCACCCGAGTGTGCAGCGTGCAAATCCCACGTCACAGTAGGTAACTTCGATCCGTGCGCCCGCGAAATCCGCGGGTCTATCAATGTGGAGGCTGCATTGACCATCTCGACCACCAAGAAGCTCGCCGGCATCACAGCTGCCGCGGGGCTCATCATCGCCCTCGCCGGTTGTGGCTCTGCCCCGACCCCCGCAGGCTCCGGCTCGGCCGCTGCCGGCGGCACCGTCGTGGACGGCTTCAAGCCCTGCCTGGTCTCGGACAACGGCGGCTTCAACGACAAGTCGTTCAACGAGTCGGCCAAGAACGGCATGGACAAGGCTGCCGCAGAGCTGGGCGTGAAGCCCCTCGAGGTGGAGTCGAAGTCCGACAACGACTACAAGCCCAACATGGACGCACTGCTGTCGGGTGGCTGCACGTTCATCGTGTCGGTCGGCTTCAAGCTCTCCGCCGCGACGGTGGAAGCCGCGAAGGCCAACCCCAACGTCAACTTCGCCATCATCGACGACTCCGCCGACACCGACCAGGATGGCAAGACCGACGCGCCGAACATCAAGCCGCTCCTCTTCGACACGGCTCAGGCTGCGTACCTCGGCGGCTACGCCGCCGCTGCGTGGTCGCAGGCATCCGGCGTGAACAAGGTCGGCACCTTCGGCGGCATGCAGATCCCGCCGGTGACCATCTTCATGGACGGCTTCGTCGAGGGCGTCAAGAAGTACGACGCCGACAAGGGCGCGAACGTCCAGTCGTTCGGCTGGGACGCGGCTGCGCAGAAGGGCTCGTTCACGGGTGACTTCAAGGCGAACGACACGGCCAAGCAGACCGCGCAGGGCATCCTCGACCAGGGTGTCGACGTGATCCTGCCCGTCGGTGGCCCGATCTACCTGTCGGCCAGCGCCGCCATCAAGGACAGCGGCAAGAACACCGTCATGCTCGGTGTCGACTCCGACCTCGCCGTCGCCGACCCCTCGGTCGCCGACCAGATCCTCGTCTCCGTCATGAAGCGCATCGACACCGCGGTGTACACCGCCGTGACGCAGGCGTCGCAGGGCAAGTTCGACGGCACGCCGTACGTCGGCACGCTGGAGAACGACGGCGTCGGCCTCTCGTCGTTCCACGACTACGAGAGCAAGCTGCCGGCCGGTCTGCAGGACGAGCTGAAGGCGCTGCAGGCGAAGATCGTCAGCGGCGAGATCAAGGTCACCTCGCCCAGCTCGCCCAAGTAATCCACGAGCACGAGAGCGGGGCGTTTCGCCGGCCGGCGAAGCGCCCCGCTCTCTTCTCGTGCCCGACCTCTCTGGATAGGGTCACACGTATGAAGCTTGAGTTGCGTGGCATCACGAAGCGGTTCGGATCGCTCGTCGCCAACGACCACATCGACATCGTCGTCGAACCGGGGCAGATCCACGCCCTGCTGGGTGAGAACGGTGCCGGAAAGTCCACCCTGATGAACGTTCTCTACGGTCTCTACCGGGCCGACGAGGGGCAGATCCTGCTCGACGACGTCGTCCAGGATTTCCGCGGTCCGGGAGACGCGATGGCCGCCGGCATCGGCATGGTGCACCAGCACTTCATGCTCATCCCGGTCTTCACGGTCGCCGAGAACGTCATGCTCGGTCATGAGCAGACCGGCGTCATGGGCTCCCTCGACCTCGCCGCCGCGCGGGCGCACGTGCGCGCCGTCGCCGCGCGTTTCGGGTTCGACGTCGATCCCGATGCCCTCGTCGGCGATCTACCGGTCGGCGTGCAGCAGCGCGTCGAGATCATCAAGGCGCTCTCGCGCGATGCCAAGGTCCTCGTCTTCGACGAGCCCACCGCCGTGCTCACCCCGCAAGAGACCGATGAGCTCATGTCGATCATGAAGCAGCTGCGGGATGAGGGCACGGCGATCGTGTTCATCACGCACAAGCTGCGCGAGGTGCGCGCCGTCGCCGACCGCATCACCGTCATCCGTCTCGGCAAGGTGGTCGGCGAGGCCGAACCCACCGCATCCAATACCGAACTCGCCTCGATGATGGTCGGTCGACCGGTCGAGCTGACCGTCCAGAAGAACCCTCCGCAGATCGGCTCGGGCGGCCTCGAGGTCAGGGACCTCCGCGTCATCGGTGCCGATGGCGTCGTCCTCGTCGACGACATCAGCTTCGACGTCCGTCCCGGCGAGATCCTCGCCGTCGCCGGTGTGCAGGGCAACGGCCAGACCGAGCTCGCGGAGGCGATCATGGGTCTGAGCGCGCACACGACCGGATCGATCATACTCGACGGCGCCGAACTCCTCGGCCGCAGCGTCAACCAGGTGCTCGCCAGCGGTGTCGGCTTCGTCCCCGAGGACCGCGGTGAGGACGGCCTCGTCGGAGCGTTCTCGGTCGCCGAAAACCTCATCCTCGACCGGTCCGACGACCCCGGTTTCTCCCGCTGGGGGACCATTCGGCGCGGCATCCTCGACGACTTCGCCAAGGAGCGCATCGCCGAGTTCGACATCCGCACGCAAGGCCCCGGCCAGGCGGCGGGTTCGCTCTCCGGCGGCAACCAGCAGAAGGTCGTGATCGCGCGCGAGCTCAGTCGCAGCCTCAAGCTCTTCCTCGCCTCCCAGCCGACGCGTGGTGTGGACGTGGGCTCGATCGAGTTCATCCACAAGCGCATCGTCGAGACGCGCGACGCGGGCATTCCCGTCGTCGTCGTCTCCACCGAGCTCGATGAGGTCGTTGCGCTCGCCGACCGCATCCTCGTGATGTACCGCGGGCGCATCGTGGGCATCGTGCCGGCGGACACGCCGCGTGATGTCCTCGGCCTGATGATGGCCGGCGAGAACCCGACGGAGGATGCCGCGTGAGCACCACGACCGAACCCGCCCCCCTGGCACCCGGCGCGGCGGTACCCCCTCCGCCGACGGCGAACCGCGTCATGACCGAGATCCTGCGCGGCAATGTCGTGACCACGATCCTGGCCGTCGTGCTGGCACTGATCGTCGGCGGTGTGCTCATCGCCGTGACCAACCCGGAGGTGCAGGCGGCATCCGGATACTTCTTCGCGCGCCCCGGTGACACGCTCTCGGCCGCCTGGACCGCCGTCGCCGGTGCCTACGCCGCGCTGTTCACCGGCTCGGTCATCAACCCGAACGCCCCCGACTTCCTGAGCGCGATCCGCCCGCTCGCGAACACCCTCGGCTTTGCGACACCGCTCATCGCGGCGGCTCTGGGCATCGCCGTCGCGTTCCGGGTGGGACTGTTCAACATCGGTGCGCGCGGCCAGATGCTCATCGCGTGCGCCGCCGCGGCGCTCGTGACCTTCCAGCTGGATCTGCCCGCGATCATCCAGGTGCCGCTCACGCTCGTGGTCGGCATCATCGGCGGCGCGCTGTGGGGCGGACTCGTGGGTCTGCTCAAAGCGCGCACCGGCGCGCACGAGGTGATCCTCACGATCATGCTCAACTACATCGCCTTCTACCTGGTGTCGTGGATGGTGCGTGTTCCCGAGCTGCTCCAGAAGCCCGACAACATCCAGCCGATCAGCCGGCCCACGCCGGAGAGCGCGCGCTTCCCGCTCCTGTTCGGCGAACAGTTCAACCAGCTCAACTGGGGCTTCGTGATCGTCATCGTCGCGACGCTGTTCGTGTGGTGGCTCGTTGAGCGCTCCAGCCTCGGCTTCCGCATGCGCGCTGTCGGCGAGAACCCGCACGCGGCCCGCGCCGCGGGCATCAGCGTTCCCCGCGTCTACATCTATGCGATGCTGTTCGCCGGCGGCCTGGCCGGCATCGCGGGCATGTGCCAGATCCAGGGCACGGTGACGAGCGGCTTCGACGGCGGTATCGACGCCGGTATCGGCTTCAACGCCATCACCGTCGCCCTCCTCGGACGCAGCCGTGCGTGGGGCACCTTCTGGGCCGGCATCCTGTTCGGCGCGCTCAAGGCGGGCTCGTTCCCGATGCAGGCGCTGCAGCAGATCCCGGTCGACATCGTTCTCGTCGTCCAGTCGCTGATCGTGCTGTTCATCGCCGCACCGCCTCTGATCCGCACGATCTTCTTCCTTCCCAAGACCGACGCCGAGCGCTCACCGCGTTCGCGTGCCCGCCTCGCGCGGCGCCGCGCCCGCGGCAACGGATCGGATGCCGGCAACGACCAGAAGGCGGTGGCAGCATGACCGCGCCGGTGATCGCTCCCGAGATCGGTGAGCCGACCGTCGTCCAGGTGCGCGCGATGAAGGTGCCGGTCACCCTCCTGGTGCTCGCCGGACTCCTCGGCATCCTGTTCCTTCTCGCTCCCCGCGACGGCGTCACCACGTATCGCCTCGCCGAAGCCGGGGCGGCGATCGCTCTGGGCGACGTGAGCATTCCGGCGCTGCCCGTGGTGTGGGCGGCGTGGGCGATCGCGACGGCGCTCACCGTCGTCTCCTTCGTCGCCGCCCGCCGGTATCGCCCGGTCGGGCTCTGGCTGCCGATCGTCTACGCCGTGCTCGCCATGGTCGCGTTCCTGACGTGGGCCGGTGCCGGCGCGTCCGGCGCCATCACTCTGGTCGGGCTGCTCGGCGGCGCGATCTCGCTCGCGGTGCCGTTGGTCTTCGGCGCCCTCGGCGGTGTCATCGGTGAACGGGTCGGCGTGGTCAACGTCGCGATCGAAGGGCAGTTCCTGCTCGGCGCGTTCACGGCGACCGTCCTTTCCAGCATCACGCAGAACCCGTTCGTCGGGCTCGTCGGTGCGATGCTCGGCGGTGTCGTCGTCGCCTTCGCCCTGGCCGCATTCTCGATCAAGTACATCGTCGACCAGGTGATCGTCGGCGTCGTGCTGAACGTCTTCGTGTCAGGCCTCACCGGCTTCCTCTACGGCGTCATGCTCGCCCCCAACACGCAGACGCTCAACAGCCCGGCGCGGTTCGACCTCATCAAGATCCCGATCCTCGGCGACATCCCCGTCATCGGTCCGGCCCTGTTCAACCAGACCTTCCTCGTCTACTTCATGATCGTCGTCGTCATCGTCGTGACGTGGGGGCTCTACCGCACGCGCTGGGGCCTGCGTCTGCGGGCGGTCGGCGAGCACCCGCAGGCGGCGGACACCGTCGGCATCAAGGTCAACCCGACACGATTCTGGAACGTGCTGCTGGCCGGCGCGATCGCCGGCATGGGTGGCGCGTACTTCACCCTCGTCTCGGTGCCGCAGTTCACGAAGGACATGACGGCGGGGCTCGGCTATATCGCCCTCGCCGCCGTGATCTTCGGCCGTTGGGATCCGGTGCGGGCGACGCTCGCCGCGCTGCTGTTCGGATTCGCCACCAACCTGCAGAACCTGCTGACCGTGCTGAAGACGCCGATCCCCAGCGAGTTCATGCTCATGCTGCCGTACGTCGTCACGATCCTCGCGGTGGTCGGATTCGCCGGCCAGATCCGGGGACCCGCGGCATCCGGCAAGCCCTATATCAAGGAGTGACCGCTTTCATGACCGACATCGACTGGGACGAGCTGCGCGCCGTCGCCACCGAGGCCATGCAGCGCGCCTACGCGCCGTACTCCCGCTATCAGGTCGGAGCCGCGGCGCTGGTCAGCGATGGACGCATCGTGTCGGGCTGCAACGTCGAGAACGCCTCCTACGGCGTCGGGCTCTGCGCCGAATGCGCCCTCGTGGGCGATCTGCACATGTCCGGAGGCGGGCAGCTCGTCGCTTTCGTGTGCGTCAACAAGGAGGGGGAGACGATCATGCCGTGCGGGCGCTGCCGTCAGCTGCTCAACGAGTTCGCCCTTCCGGGAATGCTGCTGGAGACCGTCTCGGGCATCCGCACGATCGATGAGGTGCTGCCGGATGCCTTCGGCCCGCGCGATCTCGAGGAGGTGTCGCGATGAGCGCGGCGCAGAGTGCGGCGGATGCCGCGGTCGAACCGTTCGACGCGGTCGACGTCATCCGTACCAAGCGTGACCGCGGTGCGGTGCCCGAGGACGCCCTGCGCTGGATGATCGACGCCTACACGCGCGAGTATGTCGCCGACTCGCAGATGGCGGCCTTCGCGATGGCCGTGCTCCTCAACGGCATGAACCGCGATGAGATCCGCGTCATGACCGATGCGATGATCGCCTCGGGCGAGCGCATGAGCTTCGCCGGTCTCGGCAAGCGCACCGTCGACAAGCACTCCACGGGCGGCGTGGGTGACAAGATCACGCTGCCGCTCGCGCCGCTCGTCGCGGCGTTCGGTGTCGCGGTGCCCCAGCTGTCCGGCCGCGGCCTCGGCCACACCGGCGGCACGCTCGACAAGCTCGAGTCGATCCCCGGCTGGCGCGCCGCCCTGTCGAACGAGGAGATGTTCGCGCAGCTGCGCGACGTCGGGGCCGTCATCTGCGCGGCCGGCTCGGGCCTCGCTCCGGCGGACAAGCGTCTGTACGCCCTGCGCGATGTGACCGGGACCGTCGAGGCGATCCCGCTGATCGCCTCGAGCATCATGTCGAAGAAGATCGCCGAGGGCACCGACGCGCTCGTGCTCGACGTGAAGTTCGGTTCCGGCGCGTTCATGCGCGACGTCGAGAGGGCACGTGAGCTGGCGCGCACGATGGTCGCCCTCGGCACCGACTCGGGCGTGGCCACGACGGCGCTGCTGACGGACATGAACACGCCGCTCGGTCTCACCATCGGCAATGCCAACGAGGTGCGCGAGTCGGTCGAGGTGCTCGCCGGCGGCGGCCCGGCCGACATCGTCGAGCTCACCGTGGCTCTGGCGCGCGAGATGCTCGCCCTGGCCGGACAGCCCGACGCCGACGTCGAGACCGCGCTGCGCGACGGGCGCGCCATGGACGCGTGGCGGGAGATGATCCGTGCGCAGGACGGCGATCCCGACGCGGCGCTGCCGACACCGCGTGAGACGCATACCGTGGTGGCGCCCCGCGACGGTGTCCTGACGCGGATGGAGGCGCTCCCGTTCGGCATCGCGGCGTGGCGTCTGGGCGCGGGACGCGCGCGCGCTCAGGACCCCGTCGTCCACGCCGCCGGCATCGACCTGCATGTCAAGCCCGGCGCATCCATCGTCGCCGGACAGCCGTTGTTCACCCTTCTGGCGGATGATGACAAGCGCTTCGAGCGCGCCCTCGACGCCCTCGAGGGGGCCTGGGAGATCGGAACGGATGCCCCGGCATCCACTCCGCTCGTCCTCGAGCGCATCACCGCCTGACCCTTTGCTCCACCCGCACAGCCCACCAGAAGGAAGCCCCATGGCCACCGACCCCCACGCCGACCCGAAGCTCGAGGGCGTCTCCATCCGCTCGCTTCCCAAGGTCTCGCTGCACGATCACCTCGACGGCGCGCTGCGGCCGCAGACGATCATCGAGCTCGCCGATGAGATCGGCCTCGACGTTCCGTCGACGGATGCCGAGGAGCTCGCCGACTGGTTCGAGGACCAGAGCGATTCGGGTTCACTCGTCGAGTACCTGAAGACGTTCGATCTGACGACCGCCGTGATGCAGAGCGCCGACGGCCTGCGCCGCGTCGCGAAGGAGTTCGTCGAGGACCTCGCCGCCGATGGCGTGATCTACGGGGAGGTGCGCTGGGCCCCCGAGCAGCACCTGGGCGGAGGGCTCTCCCTCGAAGAAGCCGTCGAGGCCGTGCAGGAGGGCATCGAGGAGGGCGAGGACGCCGTCGATCGCTCGGGTCGCGACATCCGGGTCGGCCAGCTCATCACGGCGATGCGTCATGCCGACCGCTCGCTGGAGATCGCCCGGCTCGCGGTCGCGTTCCGCGGCCGCGGTGCGGTCGGCTTCGACATCGCGGGGGCGGAGGACGGCTTCCCGCCGTCGCGTCATCGCGCCGCGTTCGATTATCTCGCCTCCGAGTTCTTCCCGGTGACGGTGCACGCGGGGGAGGCGGCGGGACTCGACTCGATCCGCTCCGCGATCCTCGACGGCCGCGCCCTGCGCCTCGGCCACGGTGTGCGCATTGCGGAGGACCTCGAGGTCGTGCAGCAGCAGGGCGACTCGGTGCTGGTGACCTTCGGCGACCTGGCGCGCTGGGTGCGCGATCGCGAGATCCCGCTCGAGCTGTCGCCCTCCTCGAACCTCCAGACCGGTGCGATCGCCGCGTGGGGCAAGAACCTCGAGGATCATCCGTTCGACCTGCTGTATCAGCTCGGCTTCGCCGTGACGGTCAACGTCGACAACCGCACGATGAGCCGCACCTCGCTCACGCGCGAGCTCGCGCTGCTGGCCGAGACCTTCGACTACCGTCTCGAAGACCTGGAGGCTTTCCAGCTGAACGCGGCCGCGGGCGCCTTCTTGTCGGTGGAGGAGCGCGAGGAGCTCATCGAGCTCATCGGCGAGGGCTTCGACGCCTGACCCGCACCCCACGGCAGCCCCGTCAAGGGTTCCGGGCCGGCTCGGGTTCGGGTTCGGGTTCGGGTTCTGGTTCTGGTTCGGGTTCTGGGTTCGGGCGGAGCGCGGGGGAGCCCGGTGCGCGTCTCGATCACGTCGATCACGGCCACCGTTCACAACTCCGGAGTTTCCGAGCAGGTTCGGCCCTCTGGGCCACGGATCGGCCTGTCCGTTCACAGTTCACCGGAGTTGTGAACTCGCACGGTGCGCGGCGTGGTGCGAGGGCCGCGGGCTACCGCCCGCCGGAGAACCTCGATCACCCATTCCGGACGGAAGAGGATGTCCTCGGCGAGCAGCCGCAGAGTCGTGAAGCCGAGTCCGATTGCGGCGGCATCCCTGCGGCGGTCTCGCTTGTGATCCCCCCACGACCCGTGGTGCGAGCGACTGTCGCACTCGATGACAAGCCAGCCGTCGACGAGGAGATCCACTCGGCCGACGCCGTCGATTCGAACCTGCAGGTCCACGTGGCATCCCAGACTGCGCAGCATGAGGCGGACGAGGGTCTCGGTACCCGCCTCCGCACGTTGGTCGAGAAGCGGCCGCAGGGATCGGTAGCGCCCGGGAACGTGCGCGAAGACGTCAGCGAGACCGTCTTCATCCACTGCCCCGAGATGCCACGCGCTGTCGAGCGTGGCGATCGCATCCCGCGGCCGCTGGCAGCGCACCGCTGCACATAGTGCTTCGCGGACAGGTACGAGCACATCATCGGCGGCGCTGGAGGTGGGACGCCAATGTCGCACGATCTCCGTCGACGCCTCCGGTCGCGGCGTGCGGGAGGCGTCCGGAGCGAGCTGGATGTGCAACCCCGCACGCTCCCGTACGAACACGCCGAGAAGTCGCAACAGTGAGACGCAGTCCAGGCGCCCGCCCCACTGCACCGCCGCGCACACCTGCGGATCGGTGTCCCGGGGCAGATAGTGATCGCGCCGCAGGCGCAGGAGCCGTCCGTCGCGCACCGCATCGGTGATCTGTCGGCCGGTGGCTCCCGCGGCGAGCAGGTGAGCACGCCGCAGAACAGCGGTCGGGACGTCGCTGGGCAGAACGGGACGGTCGGCAGAAGATCGGATCATGTCCAGAACTCTGACCGCGACGCCCGTCGGGCAGGGCTTTGTGTGCCGCGTCGGTGGACGACCGGGTTCAGCGGGGCGCGGGGGAGGAGTCGTCGCCGTTCACAACTCCGGAGATGCGCTCGCGACCGTCGGCCACAGCCCGGGCTGGGTGCGGTGTACCGAGGGATCTCCGGAGTTGTGAACGGTGGAAGGGGGCCCCGGGCTCCGCGGCCGGAAGCCAGCGCGGTCCGCCGTCCCGGGGTCGGGGGAGCGGGTCAGAGCTCGGACTGACGCTGTCCGACGACGGCTTCGACCGCGGCGAACAGCGGGTGCGACGGCTCCAGACCCGTCACCGCGGCGGTGAAGGTGGCCGCGTCCTCGGCGCGCAGTCGTCGCTGCATCTCCACCGACTGCTCATCGTCGGGCTCGTCGAACTCCAGCGCCGCCCCGATCGCCTCGACCAGGGCGGTCGTGGACAGCCCCCGCTCGGCGGCGGCCGCGGCGGGGCCGATGAACCGCTCGTGTCGCGAGAGTTTGCGCAACGGCTGGCGCCCGACGCGGCCGACGGTGTCGGGCAGAGCCGGGTTGGCGAAGCGGCGCAGGATCGTCGCACGGTACTCGGCGAGCTCGGCAGCATCCCATCCGTGCACCGCGACCAGCAGTGCGGACGTCTCTTCGAGCGCGGCGGCCACGCGGGAGACGATGGACGGATCCGCCAGCGCGTCGGAGATCTTCTCGACGCCCGCGCGGGCCCCGAAGTAGGCGGTCGCGGCGTGACCGGTGTTCACCGTGAAGAGCTTGCGCTCGATATAGGGGGCGAGGTCGTCGACGAAGTGGGCGCCGGGGATGTGGGGCGGGGCGTCGGCGAAGGGGGGCCGTTCAATGGCCCATTCGAAGAAGGGTTCCACGGTGACGTCGATCCCCGCGCCTTCCGGCTGTGCGGGCACGATTCGGTCGACGGCGGTGTTGGCGAACACCGCCCGGTTGCTGATCGCGTCCCACGCGTCACCCGCCTGCTCGCGGATCTCGTCGCGGAGGGTGTCGGTCGCCCCGATCGCGTTCTCGCACGCCATGACCTGCAGCGGAGGCCGAGACGGGTCGCGCAGGGCCAAACCGGCCAGGATGTGCGGCGCGACGAAGCGCAGGATCGTCGGGCCGACCGCGGTGGTCACCACCTCGGCGGTGGCGATCTCGTCGATCAGCGCCTGCGGATCGGTGGCGCTGTTGATCGCGCGGAAGCCTGTCACGACCGTGTCGGTGCCGCCATCGCCGACCTCGTGGACGGTGTACTCCGAAGCCGCGTTGATGGCGTCGACCAAGGATGCCGCGACATCCGAGAACACCAGCTCGTAGCCGCCTTCGTGCAGCAGCAGCCCGACGAAGCCGCGACCGATGTTACCGGCGCCGAAGTGGACGGCCTTCATCAGCCGTTCACCGTCGACAGCAGTGCGAACAGGTCCTCTGCGGTGGTCGCCGCCTTCAGGCGTGCGACCTCCTCGTCTTCGGAGAACATCAGGGCGATCTGCGAGAGGATGTCCAGGTGCTCATCGCCCTTGCCGGCGATGCCGACGACGAAACTGACCTTCTCGCCGTCCCAGTCGACGCCGCCGTCATAGCGGACGAACGAGAGCGCCGAGTCGAGGATGGCATCCTTCGTCTCGTTGGTGCCGTGGGGGATCGCGAGCTCGTTGCCCATGTAGGTGGACACGGTCTGCTCGCGCTGGAGCATCGCGTCGTAGTAGGCGGAGGTGACGGCTCCGGCGGCTTCGAGGATGTCCGCGGCCTCACGCATGGCGTGCTCTTTCGTGACCGATCCGGAGTGGATCCGAACCTGATCGATCTTCAGTACATCGCGTGACATGTCGTCCTCGTCTCTGTGCGTAGCGTCGTCTCGGTCATCGTACGTCTGGGCGACGCTGTATCGGGTGAGAGCCGCGGGGGCGGGGCATCGCGCATCCCGTCCCCGCGGCGTCAGGGTGGGCCTGAGCGATCAGGCCTGGTTCTTGTGCTGCTGGACCACCAGATCCACGACCTCGTCGTACTTCGGCGAGTTCATGAAGTTGTCCACCGACACGTGAGTCGCGTTCGGCGTGCGCCCGCGTGCGCGGTCGGTGAGCTGCTGCTGGGTGATCACGAGGTCTTCGCTGCCGTCGAGGTTGGCGATCGCCTTGTTGGTGACCGAGACGTCGTCGATGCCGGCCTTCTTGATCTTGTTGCGCAGCACGCTCGCGCCCATCGCGGACGAGCCCATACCGGCGTCGCAGGCGAACACGATGTTCGTCACGCGTGCGGCGGGTACCACCGTTCCCGCGGCGACGGCGTCGGCGGCCCGGTCGGCCGACAGCGACGACTGGTCACCCTCGAGCCCGGCGTTCGCGGCCGCCCCGGCGCGGAGGCCGGCGAGGGCCTCGGAGCTCTTGCCCTTGTTCGCCTCGGTCTGGGCGATCGCCGCCTCGAACGATGCGCTGGAGTCCGCCTCTGCGGCCAGGTCACGCTTGCGGGACGCCCGCAGGATCACCGCGGTGATCAAGAACGTCACGGTGGCGGCGAGGATCACCGACAGATACACGACGAACAGGTTGCCGACGCCCGGGCCGATGGCCGCGGCAGTCACGGCGATGATGCTTCCGGGAGCTGCCGGGAAAGCGAGGCCGCCGCCCAGCAGCATGTTGGTCGTCACGCCGGTCGCGCCTCCCGCGATGAGGGCGAGGATCGTCATCGGCTTGCTGAGCGCGTACGGGAAGTAGATCTCGTGGATGCCGCCGAAGAACTGGATGATGATCGCGCCCGGAGCCGAAGCGCGAGCCGCACCGACGCCGAAGAAGGTGAAGGCGAGCAGAAGTCCGACGCCGGGGCCGGGGTTGGCCTCGATGAGGAAGAGGATCGACTTGCCCGCCTCGGTCGCCTGCTGGATGCCGAGGGGGGTGAACACGCCGTGGTTGATGGCGTTGTTGAGGAACAGCACCTTCGCCGGCTCGACGATGATCGACAGCAGCGGGAGCAGGTTGACGCTGACGAGCCAGCCCACGATGCCGCCGAGGAACGTCGAGATTCCCAGCATGATGGGGCCGAAGGCGAAGAAACCGACGATCGCCAAGATCATGCCCAGGATGCCGGCGGAGAAGTTGTTCACCAGCATTTCGAAGCCCGGCTTGATCTTGCCGTCCCAGAGCTTGTCCATCTGCTTGGTGATCCAGGCCGCCAGCGGGCCCATGATCATCGCGCCGAGGAACATGGGGATGTCGGTGCCGACGATGACACCCATGGTGGCGATCGTCGCCACCACGCCGCCGCGCTCGCCGTAGACCATGCGACCGCCGGTGTTGGCGATCAGCAGCGGCAACAGATAGGTGACCATCGGGCCGACGAGGCCGACGTAGGCCGCAAAGTTGCCCGCATCGCCGCTCGCCAGCGCCGTCATCGCGCCGTTCCAGCCGATGTCCGCCGCGTTTCCGCCGCCACCGATGATCTCCGCGACGGGAGACCAGTGCCACCCGAACGGGCTCTCCGCGCCGAAGAAGCCCTTCGTGATGAAGAGCATCGTGATGAAGCCCCAGGCGATAAAGGCCGCGATGTTCGGCATGATCATGCCGGACAGGAAGGTGCCGAACCTCTGCACGCCGACGCGTGCGCGGTTCACCCCCGTCGATGTCGTGGACGCCGTTGTCATTGTCTTCGTTCCCTTCGAATGTGCCGCGCCGTCAGCCGGCGAGGTTCTCAGCGGCGGCCTGAGCCGCCGATCGTGCGGATGCCGCGTCATCGGCGGCAAGAGCGGCCGCGGCGATGCGCTCGGCATCCTCGCGGGTGTACTGCAGAAGCGAGGCGCGCACGTCCGCGAGGGCCGTGGGAGCCATCGACAGCGTCGTCGCGCCGAGGCCCACGAGCACGACGGCCAGCAGCGGGTCGGCGGCGGCCTCGCCGCAGATGCCGACCGGCTTGCCGTTGGCCTTGCCGCCGGAGGCGGTCATCTTGATCAGCTCCAGGACCGCGGGATGCCACGGGTCCTGATACGACGCGACCGAGCCGAGCAGACGGTCGGCGGCGAGCGTGTACTGCGTGAGGTCGTTCGTGCCGATCGAGGCGAAGTCCGCGATCTGGAGGATGCGCTTCGCCTGGATCGCGGACGAGGGGACCTCGACCATGACGCCGGCGGTCTTGATGCCGTACTCCTTCGCGAGCGTCACGAAGTAGTCCGCTTCCTCGACGGTGGCGACCATCGGCGCCATGACCCAGAGGTCGGCCTCGGTCGCGGCGTCCGCGTTCGCGAGCGCGGTGAGCTGCTCGCGCAGGATGTCCTCGCTGGCGCGGAGGGCGCGCAGGCCCCGAAGGCCCAGGGCGGGGTTGTCTTCGTGCGCGTCGTTGAGGAAGGCGAGGGGCTTGTCCGCCCCGGCGTCGAGAGCGCGGACGACGACCTTCTTGCCGGGGAACGCCTTCAGCAGCTCGGTGTACGACGCGGTCTGCTCGTCGACGGTCGGTGCCTGCGTGGCCGACAGGAAGAGGAACTCGGTGCGGAAGAGTCCGACGCCCTCGGCGCCCAGCTCGACCGCCTCGGCGGCGCCGCCCGGCTTGCCGAGGTTGGCCAGCAGCGGCACGGCGGAGCCGTCCTTCAGTGCACCCGGGGTGAGCGGGGCGGATGCCGCGGCGGCACGGTCGGCGGCGCGGTTGTGGGCCTGGGCGAGCTCGTCCTCGGTGGGGTCGACGGTCACGACACCCTTCGCGGCATCCACGATGACCGTCTGCCCGTCGGTGAGGTCCTTCGCGGCGGCGGCGCCGACGATGGCGACGATGGACTTCTCGCGCGCCAGGATCGCGGTGTGCGAGGTCGGCCCGCCGTCGGTCGTGATGAGCGCGAGCACCTGGTCGAGGTCGAGCAGGGCGGTGTCGGCGGGGGCGAGGTCCTTCGCGACGAGCACGAACGGGTGACCGGGGTCGGGCACGCCCGGGGCGGGCAGGCCGCGCAGGCGTGCGATGACGCGCTGGGCGACGTCGTCGAGGTCGGCGGCGCGCTCCCCGAGATAGCCGCCCATCGCGGCCAGGGTGTCGCGGAAACTCGCGAACGCCTCGTGTACGGCATACTCGCCGGTCTTGCCGGCGTTCACGCGCGTGGAGACCTCGGTGTCGAGTGTGGGGTCCTCGGCCATCATCGCCTGGGCCTCCAGGACGTCGCGGGCGAGACCTCCGGCCTTTGAGCCGCGCTCCTCGAGCTCACGGGCGACGGCGGAGACCGCCGCGCGCACGCGGGCCAGCTCCTCGTCGGGCGTCAGCGTGCTGGGTACGTCCGAGGGGGCGGGCAGCGGGTCGGCCATACGGGCCACGGGACCCTGGGCGACGCCCAGTCCGATACCCACTCCACGCAGTTCACTCATCTTCGGGTCTCTCTTTCGGTTCAGTTGTCGTCGTGGTCGGTCGTGAGCAGCTCGGCGAGTACGTCGAGCACGGCGTTGGCGTTCTCGCCTTCCGCGGTGAGGGTGACGTAGTCGCCCTTCTCCGCTCCGAGGGAGATGACGCCCAGGATGCTGGCGGCGTTGACCGGTGCACCCGCGCCTTTGGAGATCGTGACCTCCAGGCCGGAGTCCTTCACGCCCTGGGCGAAGAGCTTCGCGGGGCGGGCGTGCAATCCGTTGGACGATCCGATGCGGATCGTGCGGGACACAGAGCTCATGCGGGGTTCCTCTCCGTCGAAGCGGGCATGTCGGGGTCTGTCCTCAGGGTCTCGTCGATCAGCGCGAGGGTGCGCGTGCCGTGGAGATCGCTGTAGATGTCGGGCGGAAGGAGGATCACGCGTACGAGACGCGGCGCCGCTTCGCGACGGATGCGATCCAGGCTGCTCTGCAGGTGGGGACCCACGAGCACCACGTCTGCGGCATCGATGTCGATCGGGAGCGACTGCTCGGTGCCGGCGACGGCACTGAGCTCACGCTCGGCCGCCTGCGCCGCGTGACGAACACGCTGCGCGACGAACGTGCTCGACGCTCCCGCGCCGCACACAACGAGGATCCTCATCGATCCGCCTCCTTCTCCGCCATTCTTGTGAAAGCGCTGGGAGGCGACAACCACACCTGTTTCCGCGGGGGCGGAAACACCCCGCGATGGGCGTGGTTGACTGGTGGATATGAGCAGAGCGCGCCAGGACCGGGTCATCGCTCTGCTCGCGCGCGAGGATGACTGGCTTACGGCCGCCGAGCTCGCCGACATCGTCGGAGTGACGCCGCGCAGCATCCGCAGCTACGTCACCGCGCTCAACGCCCGCGTGCCGCGGGGCGTCGTCGTGGAGTCCGGTCCGCTCGGGTATCGCGCGGGTGCGGATGCGCCCGCAGCGCTGCGCGCCGGAGCGGATGCCGCGACACCGCGGGAGCGCGTGCACCGGCTCGTGCGTCGACTGCTGTCGGGCCGCGAGGGCATCGACGTCTTCGAGACCGCCGAGGACTTCCACGTCAGTCCGGCGACCCTCGAGGGAGACCTGGGCCGGGTCCGTGCGCTGCTGGGCGACACCGAGCTCACGCTGGAGCGCAGCGGATCGCGCGCGCGGCTGAAGGGCACGGAGATGGCACAGCGTCGCCTGCTGAGCCGGCTTGCCCACGACGAGACGGACGACGGCGCGTTCGACCTCGATGCCCTCCGGCGCAGCCTCGGCGCGGGATCGATCGGCGAAGCGGTCTTCGGCCCGTTCAAAGCCGATCTGGTTTCGGGTCTGCGCGAGCTCGGCTACTTCGTCAACGAGTTCGGTATCGGCGATGTGATGATGCACGTCGCCATCACCGCCGACCGCGTCGCCCACGACCGTGCGCTGGAGACGACGGCGCTGGAGAGCACGACGCCCGCTCAGGAGCAGGTGGGGACGCTGCTGGACACGCTCTGTGAGCGCCATCTGGGGGTTCGCCTGGGGGCGGGCGACCGGCGCCACCTCTCCGCGCTCGTCCTCGGCCGCGTCGTCGCGCCCGGTCCCGGTGAGGCCGCGTCGGTGACACGAGCGGGTCTGCAGCCCGAGGTCGAGGCGGCGGTGCGCGACGTCGTGCACCGTGCGGCATCCGAGTTCCTCGTCGACATCGAGCACGAGGATTTCGTGCTGCGTCTCGCCCTCCACGTGCAGAACCTGCGGCTGCGCGCACAGGAGCAGGCGTGGTCGCGCAACCCCCTCACCCGCTCGCTGAAGGCGACCTACCCGATGATCTTCGAGGTCGCGGTGTTCATCGCCGACGGGCTACGGGGGCTTCTCGGCATCCCGCTCCTGGACGACGAGATCGCCTACATCGCGATGCACGTCGGGGGTCAGTTGGAACGGAGCCGTCACGCCGGCACGGTGTTGACCGCGACGATCGTGTGCCCCGGGTACTACGAACTGCATGAACTGCTGCGATCGAGCGTGGACCGCTCGCTCGGACAGGCGGTCGACGTCGTCGGCGTCGACACACGGGCCGACCCCGACTGGCGGGCGATCGAGACCGATCTGATCCTCACGACGATCGACCCGCCCTTCGCCGGTGACGGCATCGTGCGCATCCAGCCCTTCCTGACGGAGAGCGACATCGAGCGCGTGCAGGCGGCGGCCGGCCGCGTGCGCCGCGCGCGTCGCTTGGCGCGACTGCGGGACGAGCTCGGCCGCTACTTCTCCGCCGATGCCTTCATCGGACGCGTCTCTGCGGACGCCGATGAGGAAAGCGTCATCCGCGATCTGGGAGCCCGGCTCGTCGCGCAGGGCGTCATCGACGAGGGATACGTCGAGCGCACGCTCGAGCGCGAACGGCTGTCCTCGACCGCATTCACGGACGCGCTCGCGGTGCCGCACGCGATCGGGATGACGGCGACGCGCACGGCGATCGCCCTGGGCATCGCCGACCCGTCCATGGCCTGGGGTGAGGGCCGCGTGCAGGTGATCGCAATGGTGGCCTTCTCCGAGAGCGATCGCGAAGCGTTCCAGACGGTGTTCGAGCAGTTGGTCGAGGTCTTCAGCGAACGCGACAGCGTGCAGCGGATCGTCCGCCGCGGCACGTCGTTCGGGCCCTTCCTGGACGAACTGGTGGCCGTCGTCGACGGTTGAGGCGCGCCCACGCCGCGTCGTCCGTCGTCGACGCTCAGCGCAGGCGAGCCTGAAGGCCCCGCTTCACCGTCGGCCACTCGTGCGGGAGGATCGAGTAGATCACGGTGTCGCGCAGGGCGCCGTCGGGACCCACTCGATGATTGCGCAGCACGCCGTCCTGCTTCGCGCCGAGACGCTCGATCGCGGCGCGCGACTGACGGTTGTGCCAGTGCGTGCACAACTGCACGGCGATCACGTGGCACGCCTCGAACGCGTGCTGCAGGAGCAGGAGCTTGGCGGCCGTGTTCACGCCGGTGCGCTGCACTGTCGGCGACAACCAGGTGTAGCCGATCTCCACCCGCGGACTGTCGAGATCGATGGTGCAGAACGTCGTCATCCCCACCGCCACGCCGTCGACCACCACCGCAAACGGGTTCATGCGTCCGCTGTCGCGTTCGGCGAGCCGGTGGGTGATGTCCGCGCTCGCGTCTGAGGGAACGGAGGTGTACCAGGCGTATTCCAGCCCCTCGCGGGCGCGCTGGAGCTCGGCCGCGTGATCGGCCCGCAGCGGTTCGAGTCGGACACGCTCGTTCTCGAGGACGACAGGCTCGGTCAGCAGCACGCGCTGAACCTCCCCGGGTCGCCCCACCGCCGCACTCACCCCTGCGCCGCGGCGATCAGCGCCCGCGTGCCGGCATCCAGAGCGGCGAGCCGCTCCTGTGCGTCGTCCGCCGATGCGCCGCGCACATCCAGGTACGCCTTCAGCTTGGGCTCGGTGCCGCTCGGGCGCACGATCAGGCGCGACCCGTCCTCCAGCCACAGCCGCAGCACGTCGCTGGCCGGCACGCCGCCGGTGCCCGTCAGCAGGTCGTCGATGCCGGTCACCGCGACATCGCCCACCCGAGCAGGCGATGCCTGGCGAAGCGCCGACATGATGCGCCCGATCATCGACAGATCGTCGACGCGCAGCGACACCTGCCCCGACGCGAAGAAGCCGAACGTCTCCGGGAAGCTCCGCAACAGATCCGCGAGGCTCTCGCCGCGCTCGCGGGCCTCGGCGATCATGCCGAGAATCGCCACCGCGGCGGAGATGCCGTCTTTGTCGCGTACCGTCTCGGGGTTGACCAGGTAGCCGAGGGCCTCTTCGAAACCGTAGAGGATGCCGGGCGCGCGCGAGATCCACTTGAAGCCCGTCAGCGTCGCGTGGAAGTCGAGACCGTAGTGCTCCGCGACGCTCTGCAGGCCGGGGGACGACACCAGCGAGCAGGCCAGCGATCCCGTCTCACCGCGTTCGACGGCGCGGGCGGCGGCACGCCACCCGAGCAGCAGCCCGATCTCGTTGCCGGTCAGGCGGCGCCAGCCCCCGGGCGCGGTCTCGTCGGGCAGGGCGACGGCCAGGCGATCGGCATCGGGATCGTTGGCGATCACGAACTCGGCGCCGACGGCGCGAGCCGTCTCGAACGCGAGGTCCATGGCCCCCGGCTCCTCCGGATTGGGGAAGGCGACGGTCGGAAAGCGCCCGTCGGGAACGATCTGCGCCTCCACGACGGTGGGTCGGGGATAGCCGGCGAGCTCGAGGATCGCGTGCAGGGTCTCGGAACCGACACCGTGCATGGCCGTGTACACCCAGTTCATGCCGGCCGCACCCGCGGTAGCGGGGGCGACGGCCGCGGTGGCGGCGACGTAGGCGGTGATGACGGACTCGTCCGCGACCTCGTACTCGGCGCGAGCCAGGTCGGGGACCGCCGAGGTCGCCGCGATCCGGTCGATGTGCGCCGCGATCTCGGCGTCGGCGGGGGAGATGATCTGTGAGCCGTGGTCGGCGCCGCCGAGGTACACCTTGTAGCCGTTGTCGTCCGGCGGGTTGTGCGACGCCGTCACCATGACGCCGGCGGCGGCGCCGAGGTGGCGCACCGCGAAGGCCAGCACCGGAGTGGGGAGCATCCGCGGAAGCAGCACCGCCCGCAGGCCGGCCCCCGCGAACAGTTCCGCCGAGTCGCGGGCGAACACGTCCGAATTGCGACGCCCGTCGTAGCCGATGACCACGAGTGGTGTCGTTCCCGGCGCAGCCTTCCCACGCAGGTAGGCGGCGAATCCCGCGGCGGCCTGAGACACCAGCACCCGGTTCATGCGGTTGCTGCCGGCTCCCAGCCGTCCCCGCAGTCCGGCCGTGCCGAACTGCAGGCGGGAACCGAAACGATCGGCGAGGTCGGCGGATGCCGCCTCGTCGCCGCTGGCCGCGGCATCCACGATGGCACTCAGCTCCGCGCGGGTGACCTCGTCGGGATCCTGCGCGAGCCAGGCGCGCGCCGCGTCGAGCACGGTCGTCCCCGCGGCATCCGCGCCGCTCACAGCTGCCCGATCACGCGAGCCAGCAGCGCGGAGATCACGGGCTCGGCGGCCTGGCCGGCCTCGATGACCTCGGCGTGGCTGAGCGGGGTCTTCTGGATGCCGGCGGCGAGGTTGGTGATGAGGGAGAAGCCCAGCACCTCCATCCCGGCCTGACGCGCGGCGATCGCCTCGAGCGCCGTCGACATGCCGACGATGTGGCCGCCGATGGTCTTGGCCATCTGCACCTCTGCGGGGGTCTCGTAGTGCGGGCCGCGGAACTGGCAGTACACGCCTTCGTCGAGGGTCGGATCGACCGTGCGGGCGAGCTCTCGCAGGCGCGACGAGTACAGATCGGTGAGGTCGATGAACGTCGCCCCCTCCAGCGGCGAGTCGGCCGTCAGGTTGATGTGGTCGCTGATGAGCACGGGCGTCCCGGGCGTCCACGTCTCCTTGATGCCGCCGGCTCCGTTGGTGAGCACCATCGTCGTCGCTCCGGTCGCGGCGGCCGTGCGGACGCTGTGGACGACCCGGCGGACGCCGTGTCCCTCGTAGTAGTGCGTGCGGGCGCCGATCACGAGCACGCGCTTTCCCTCGGGGGTGACGATGCTGCGGATCGATCCGACATGGCCGGCCAGTGCGGGCGCGCTGAAGCCGGTGACATCGGTCGCGGGAATCGTCGCGGTCGTCTCGCCGACGAGGTCGGCCGCCTTGCCCCAACCGCTGCCGAGCGTGAGCGCGATGTCGTGCCGTTCGACGCCGGTGAGGCGTGCGATGTCGCCGGCGGCGCGCGCGGCCACCTCGAACGGGTCGGCAGAAGGGTCGTCGAGCGGGTTGGTGTTCATGTCGGACATGTTCCCACTCTAGGAACCGCGGCTCCGGCGGGCCACTCGCCTCGTGCGCCGATCGACGTCATCGCAGCGACACGGGACGACGCCGGGGGCCTGAGAGAATGGAGCAATGTCCTCGAGCTTCGTGAACACCCAGTCGGTCGCCGTCCTCGGGGGCGGTCCCGGAGGCTATGAAGCGGCGCTCGCGGCGGCACAGCTCGGCGCGGACGTCACCCTCGTGGAGCGTGCGGGCGTGGGCGGCGCGGCTGTGATCACCGATGTCGTCCCCTCCAAGAGCCTTATTGCGACGGCGGATGCTGCGGTCGCCATCTCGGAGGCCTCCGACCTCGGCGTGCAGTTCTTCGCGAAGGGGGAGAGCGGTGTCGCGCTCAAGCCCGAGGTCGCGATCAACCTCGCCGCGGTCAACAAGCGCCTGCTCTCGCTCGCTCGCCAGCAGTCCGATGACATGCGCGCGCAGCTGGTCGATGCCGGTGTGCGCATCATCTCCGGACACGGGCGTCTGGACGGCCATCACGCGATCGTCGTGGCCACCGGCCCCGGCGGAACCGATTTCGATCGCGTGGAGGCCGACACCCTGGTCGTCGCGGTCGGCGCCTCGCCCCGCGAGCTGCCCACCGCCCGCCCCGACGGAGAGCGGATCCTCACGTGGACGCAGCTCTACGACATGAAGGCGCTTCCCGAGCACCTCATCGTCGTCGGCTCCGGCGTCACCGGTGCCGAGTTCGCCTCTGCCTACATGAACCTGGGCGCCAAGGTGACGCTCATCTCCAGCCGCGATCAGGTGCTCCCGGGCGAGGACGCCGACGCCGCCGCGGTCCTGGAGAAGGTCTTCACCCGGGGCGGCATGACGGTGATGTCGAAGTCGCGCGCCGAGGGGGTCGAGCGCACCGCCGACGGTGTCGTCGTCTCGCTCTCGGACGGCCGTACGGTCGAGGGCAGCCACTGCCTGCTCGCCGTCGGCTCGATCCCGAACACCTCGGGTATCGGACTCGAGGATGCCGGCGTGCAGCTGACCGCGTCGGGTCACATCCGCGTCAATCGCGTCGCCCGCACCTCGGTGCCGAACATCTACGCCGCCGGCGACTGCACGACCTTCGTTCCGCTGGCCTCAGTGGCCGCCATGCAGGGGCGCACCGCGATCTTCCACGCGCTCGGCGACACCGTCATCCCGCTGGAGCGTCGCCGCATCACCGCGAACATCTTCACGGCGCCCGAGATCGCCACCGTCGGCCGTCAGGAGAAGGACCTCGAGACGGGCGCCATCAACGGCTATGTCTACAAGCTGCCCCTCGCGGCGAACGCCCGCGCGAAGATGATGGGCATCACCGACGGCTTCGTCAAGATCATCGCGCGCGAGGGCAGCGGCACCGTCATCGGTGGCGTGATCGTCGCCCCGCGTGCCTCCGAGCTCATCTACCCGATCGCGATCGCCGTCGAGCGTCGGCTGACCGTGGATCAGGTCTCGCGCGTGTTCGCCGTCTTCCCCTCGCTCAGCGCGTCGATCACGGACGCGACCCGCGCGATGCACCTCGTCAACCGCGACGACGACTTCTTCGGCTGAGCGCTCTCGCCGCCGGCTCGCGCGTGCGCGCGCCTCTTACCGCTGGAGCTGCGCGGTCCAAACACCTTCGCCGTCCGACGAGGTTGCCGAGACGGTGAACGAGGTGAGGTTCTGCATCGCGGTGGGAATGGCGATGGGGGTGCGCAGGGCGCCGTTCTGACAGACGATGTCCTGCTGTGTCCCCACGGTCGAGCTTCCCGCGACGTAGGTGAGCGCGAACTCGGCGCGCGCGGCGCCGATGCAGCGCAGCTCCACGGCGCGAAACGCCGTCGCGGGGGAGAACTCGAGAGTGATGCCGCGCGCGGCGGAGGCTGTGATCGGGGCGCTCGCGGCCGTGTTCGGGGTCGTGCCCACGATCGCGGTCGACCATGCGGTCCACGCCGCGCGGTCGGCATCCGACGGGCCGGTGCTGCATCCGGCCAGGGTGAGAGCCAGGAGGCAGGCCGCGCCCGTCGCCAGGATCGGACGTGAGCGGGCCGGACGCATGATCAGGAGATCGTGAGCAGCTGGTGGCCGGCAGAGACGGTCGTGCCCGGGTCGGCGTTGATGGCGCCCACGACACCGTCCTTGTGGGCGGGGATGGGCTGCTCCATCTTCATGGCCTCCAGGACGACGACCAGGTCGCCCTTGACCACCGACTGGCCTTCTTCGACGGCGACCTTGACCACGGTGGCCTGCATCGGCGACGTGACCGCGTCGCCGGACGCACCGGCGACCGCCGAGGGCGCGTGCGAGCGGCGCGAGGGCGGCGCCGCCACGGGGCGACCGATCTTGGCCGGGGCCGCCGCGATGCGGTCCGGCAGGCTCACCTCGAGGCGCTTGCCCGACACCTCGACGACAACGGTGTGGCGCGGCTCGGCGCCGGCCGGGGCTTCGGCTTCGCCGTCCCACGGCGCGATGTCGTTGACGAACTCGGTCTCGATCCAGCGCGTGAACACGCCGAAGTGACCGTCTTCCGCGGTGAACGCGGGGTCGCGGACGACCTTGCGGTGGAAGGGCAGCACGGTGGGCATGCCCGCGACCTCGAACTCGTCGAGGGCGCGACGCGAGCGCTCCAGCGCCTCGGCGCGATCGCGGCCGGTGACGATGAGCTTGCCCAGCAGCGAGTCGAACGCGCCGGAGACGCTGTCGCCCGCGGTGACACCGGAGTCCAGGCGGATGCCGGGGCCGCCGAACGTCTTGAACTGGTGGATGCGTCCGGGTTGGGGAAGGAACCCGCGGCCCGGGTCTTCGCCGTTGATGCGGAACTCGATCGAGTGGCCGAGCGGCTCGGGGTCGTCGTAGTCGAGGCTGCCGCCCTCGGCGAGACGGAACTGCTCGCGCACCAGGTCGATGCCGGTGACCTCCTCGGAGACGGGGTGCTCGACCTGCAGGCGGGTGTTCACTTCGAGGAACGAGATCGTGCCGTCGGCGCCGATGAGGAACTCGCACGTGCCCGCCCCGACGTACCCGACCTCGCGGAGGATCGCCTTCGACGATGCGTAGAGCGTCTCCTTCTGCGCGGCGGTCAAAAACGGCGCGGGCGCCTCCTCGACGAGCTTCTGATGGCGTCGCTGCAGCGAGCAGTCGCGCGTCGACACGACGACGACGTTGCCCTCGGCATCCGCGAGGCACTGCGTCTCGACGTGGCGCGGCTTGTCGAGGTACTTCTCCACGAAGCATTCGCCGCGGCCGAAGGCCGCGACCGCCTCGCGGGTGGCCGACTCGAACAGCTCGGCGACCTCGTCGAGCTCGCGGGCGACCTTGAGACCGCGTCCGCCGCCGCCGTAGGCGGCCTTGATCGCGATGGGAAGGCCCACCTGCTCGGCGAAGGCGACGACCTCATCGGCCCCGGCGACTGGCCCCGGGGTGCCCGGGGCCAGGGGAGCGCCCACCTTCTCGGCGACGTGGCGGGCCGTGACCTTGTCGCCCAGAGCCTCGATCGCCTCGGGTGACGGGCCGATCCAGATCATGCCGGCGGCGGTGACGGCGCGAGCGAATTCCGCATTCTCCGCGAGAAAGCCGTAGCCGGGGTGCACCGCGTCGGCGCCGGAGCGGCGGGCGACCGAGAGGATCTTCTCGATCGACAGGTAGGTGTCGGCGCTCGTGGCGCCCTCGAGCGCGTACGCCTCGTCGGCGAGCTTGGCGTGCATGGCGTCGCGGTCCTGGTCGGCGTAGACCGCCACCGATGCCTTCCCCGAGTCGCGGGCGGCGCGGATCACTCGGACCGCGATCTCTCCGCGGTTCGCGACGAGCACTTTCGTGATCTGCGGGCGCGGGGACGTCAGGTCCAGTGAGCGTGGCATGGATGCCAGCCTACCCACGGGAGAGCATGCTCCTTTGGATCAACCGCACAAGATCGTCGGCGATTCGTGTGTGAGAGCCTACGAAGACGCGCCGTCGTCCGGCGCGCTGCCCGATCGGGAGGGGGCCGACCTCCACAGATCGGTCCAGGCGATGCCGAGCGCGTTGCACAGGCGGCGCACCGTCGACAGCGACATGCCCACCACCGTGGACGGATCGCCGTCGACGCGCTCGATGAAGGGCCCGCCCAGGCTGTCCACCGTGAACGCTCCGGCCACCTGCAACGGCTCGCCGGTCGCGACATACGCGGCGATCTCGGCATCCGAGATGTCCGAGACGAACGTGACCGCGGCGGCGGCCACGGCGTGCTCTTCGCGCGCCGGCTGTCCGGGGCGGACCCGGATGACGCTGTGGCCCGAATGCAGCACGCCCGTCTTGCCTCGCATCTGCTCCCACCGCGCCACGGCAATCTCGGGTCGCAGCGGCTTGCCGAGCACCTGACCGTCGATCTCGAACATGGAGTCGCCGCCGACGACGACTCCGTCGAAGTCGGGCAGATCGCGCACGAGGGAGACCGCGACGTCGGCGGCTTTGCGTCGCGCGAGCAGCAGAACGTGCTCGTCAGGAGGCAGGATGCGCGCCTCCCGCTCCTGCACCTCGTCGATGACGGCCTCCTCGTCGACGTCAGGCGCACGCAGCAGCGGCTCGATGCCCGCCTGGCGCATGAGCATGAGGCGGGCGGGCGAAGTGGAGGCGAGGCACACGCGCATGCCGTCCAGCGTACGGTCCGTCGCGTGCGGGGTCGGCGATCCGTGACAGCATCGAAGGATGAACCCCGGAGACCTCCTCGACCTCGACATCACCGATGTGGCCCATGGTGGCGTGTTCATCGCACGTCATGAGGGGCGGGTCGTGTTCGTCTCCGATGCGGTTCCCGGGGAACGCGTCCGGGTGCGGCTGACCGAGACCGCGAAGTCGTCGTTCTGGCGCGGCGCCGTCGTCGAGGTGCTCGATGCCTCGCCGCATCGGCGTTCGCACGTCTGGGCGGCCGCCGATGTCCAGATCGACCCCGATCGGCGCCCCGGCGGGGCGGACTTCGGCCATATCGCGCTGGCGTACCAGCGCGAGCTGAAGCTCCAGGTGCTGCGTGACGCCCTCGAGCGCTTCGGCGGTCTCGAGCTCCCGTCGGTGGCCATTCGCGGTGCGCGTCCTCTCCTCTCGGAGCAGGGAGAGGTCGTCGCCGAGGAGTCCGCCGACGCGACCGGTTGGCGAACACGCGTGAGCCTCCACGTCGACGGCGACGGTCGGGTCGGCCCGTACGCGGCCCGCAGCCACCGCGTGATCGAGGTGGAGGAGCTGCCTCTCGCTACGGCCGAGATCCAGCGCGCGGCGCGTGCGCTGTCGGCTCCCTCAGGCCGGGTCGATCTCGTCCAGCCCGCCGACGGCCGTGTGCGCATCGTGCCCCGCCCCGAGGCCTCGACCCCCGTGCGGGCCGGATCGGGCCGCCGTGGCGGCGGTCCGCGGCGCGGCACGCCGCCACGTGCGGGAGGGGATGCCGCGGCGCACGAGATCATCACCGAGGACGTGGACGGGCGTTCGTTCCGGCTCGACGCGGGTGGGTTCTGGCAGGTGCACCGCCTCGCCGCGCACACCCTGACCCGCACCGTGGCCGATCTGCTCGCCGACGCCGACGGCGTCGATCCCGAGGCTCAGCACCTCGACCTGTACGGCGGTGTCGGCCTGTTCGCCGCGACCCTCGGCACCCTCGGGGGCCCCGCCACCCGCATCACCACGGTCGAATCCGACCCGCGGGCGACCGAGCATGCGGGGGAGAACCTCGCCGACTGGGTGGGAGCGCGCGCCGAGACCGCCCGCGCCGATCGGTTCCTCGCGCGGTTGCACGCCCAGGCGAGCGCGGCGGAGCGCGGGCGCCTCGGTCGCGGCGTCACGCTGCTCGACCCACCGCGCGCCGGCGCGGGGCGGGAGGTCGTCGACGCGGTCGCGGCGCTCGCACCGGCATCCGTCGTCTATGTGGCGTGCGATCCGGTGGCGCTGGCCCGGGATGTCGGAGCGTTCCGGGAACGCGGGTATGGCGTCCGCCGCATCGAGGCTTTCGACCTGTTTCCGCACTCGCACCACGTGGAAGCCGTGGCGCTCCTGCAGCGCGAACCGTGACGCCGGGGGCCGCCCGAACCTCACTCCTTCGTCGGATGTGGGCCTTCGAGTGGCCTCGTTAGGCTGAAGACATGACCCGCGTCGCCCTCATCGATGACCACGAGTCCGTGCGCCTCGGGCTCGAGGCGGCGTGCGCGCGTGCCATGACCAAAGAGGTCGTCTTCTCCGGCAGCAGCGTGCGGGCCTACCTCGAGTGGCGCCAGCGGTCGGGCTCGGCTCCCGTCGACATCGTCGTCCTCGACCTCACGCTCGGCGACGGCACCACCGTCACCGAGAACGTGACCAGCATCATCGCCGACGGCTCGCCGGTGCTCATCCACAGTGTCGCCGATCGCCCCGCCGCCGTCCGCGAGGCTCTGGCGGCCGGAGCGGCCGGTGTGATCAGCAAGGCCTCGCGCATCGACGACGTCATCGCCGCCATCCGCACGGTGGCGCGCGGCGAAGCCCTGGACAACGTCGAATGGGCCAGTGCCGTCGACGGCGACCGTGCTTTCGCCGATGCACAGCTGTCCAACCGCGAGCGCGACGTGCTGCGACTGTATGCCGCCGGCCTGCCGTTGAAGGCGGTCGCCGACCGGCTCGGCATCGCCTATTCCACGGCGAAGGAGAACATCACGCGCGTGCGCACGAAGTACGTCGAGGTCGGTCGTCCCGCCCCCACGAAGGTCGATCTGCTCCGCCGTGCGATGGAGGACGGTCTCATGCCCGGCCACGCCGGAGCGACCCGCGGTGACGACTGAGCCCCTGCCGATCGCCGTCGACCCGGCGGTTCGCCGTCCCCTGGGCGACATCGCCGCGGGTGCGGAGCGGTTCACGCAGGCGCGGGTCGAGCGGATCATCCGCACGGTCGTCGCCCTGGGGTGCGCGGTGCTGGGCACGCAGGCCTTCCTCAACGCGCTGGGCTCGCGCCAGGAGGCGCCGCCGACGCATCTGCCGCTTCTGCTGGCCGTCTTCATCCCGCTCGCGATGATGGTCGCGGCATCCGTCGCCGGCGTGGGGGTGCGCACGGTCGCCGGGATCTTCGCGGTCGTCTTCCCGATCGTCCTGCTCTGCTGGCCCCTCGTCACCTACGCTCGTGCGGATGCCGCGGACGGTGCGCCCTGGATCTGGTATCTGCTCAACGTGGGCACCTCCGCGGCGGTGCTCGCCTTCGGCCTTCCGCTGCAGATCGCGTGGGCGGCCCTGATCCCGATCCTGTATGCGATCTCCCGGCTGGCCCAGCTCGGCGGGCCGTCCTCTGACGCCGTCGACGTCGCACGCGACACGGTGTTCGCCGCGATCCTGGCAGCCGTGGTGATCACCCTGGGACGTCTGCTGCGTGGCGTGGCGGTGGGTATCGATCAGGCGCGCAGCGACGCTGTCGCCTCCTACGCCGTCGCCGCCGCCAACAACGCCGCCGAGACCGAGCGGGTCGCTGTCGCCGCGCTCATGCACGACAGCGTGCTGGCGGCGTTGATCGCGGCCGAGCGAGCGCGCACCCCGCGGGAGGAAGCACTGGCGACCGCGATGGCGCGCGAGGCGCTGACCCGGCTCGCCAACACCGATCAGGACGCCGGGGAGGGGCCCGACGAGCCGGTCGCTGTGACGGCGATCGCCGCAGCCCTCGAGAGAGTCGTCGCCGATCTGGACGCGAATGCGGCTGTCGCGGCCGATATCGATGCGGCTGCCCCGACCGTTCCGGGGCGCGTCGCGCGCGCCGTCGTGCTCGCCGCCACTCAGGCGGTGTCCAACGCCATCGTCCACGCGCACGGCGAAGGCCTGCGCGTGGGGTTACGGGCCGACAGGCAGCGTCTGCGGGTTCAGGTGATCGATCGGGGCCCCGGCTTCGATCCAGCGGGCATCCCCGATGATCGTCTGGGCATCCGCGGTTCGATCGTCGCGCGCGTGGCGGCTGTGGGCGGCCGTGCGCGCGTGCGGACGGGGACGGGTGGGACGCTCGTGGTGCTCGACTGGGAGTTCCCCCGATGAATTTCCGCGTGCATGCCACCCTGTCGGCGTTGGCGATCGCGTTCACGACCTATCTCGCGATCGGCGGTCTCGTCTGGACGGCCGCGGCGCAGATGCCGCTGGTCGTGGTCAGCGCGGGGGCGTTGTATCTGGCGACGACGTGGATCTGCGTCTTCTGGAGCTCCGGCGCCCTGCCGACGCGGCGCGATCCCATCACCGGCGACCTCGGGCGCAGTCCGGTACTGCCCGCCGGGGCCGCGGTGCTCGCGCTCGCCGCGGCGGTGCTGGTGCCCAACGCGACGTGGCTCGCCGTCGAACCCGAGGCGCGTGGCGCGGATGCCGGCACCTGGAGCCTGGGAGCCATCGGTGCGCTGCTGACGATCGTGATGGTGCGCCGCCGCCCGTGGGTCGCGTGGAGCGGGGTCGTCATCCTCGCCGCTGAAGCGGCCTTCTGGATCGGCCCGGCCGCCGCGCTGGCGCTCGGTGTGGTCGGCGCGGTGCTCTGGGTGGGGGTGGCTCAGTTGCTGACGTGGCTCGTCGATCGGGCCGCGCGCGACACCGCGGAGCTCGCCGCGCTCCAGCGAGCCGCGTCGGAGTGGCTCGCAAGCCAAGAGGGTATCCGGCGCGAACGTCGCACGCAGGTGCAGCGTGCCCTCGCCCTGGCCGGGCCGGTGCTCACCCGCACGATCGAGGCGTCGGGGAGGCTGAGCGAGGGCGAGCGTCACGCGGCGCGCATCGCCGAGGAGGCGCTGCGCGACGAACTGCGCGGCTCGGCTCTGCTCGACGCGGATGTGCGTGCGGCGCTCGCGGCGGCGCGGGAACGCGGGACGACGGTGTCCGTGCTCGACGAAGGGGGCCTCGACGGCCTCTCGCCGGCGGAGCGGGCGGCGGTTCGATCGCGGCTGGCGGCTGTCCTGGCGGAGGCTGACTCCGACCGCGTCTACGTGCGAGCCGCCACCCACGACGACGTCGCCGTCACCGTCGTCGGTCGCTCGGCGGCCGACGATGACGGCGAGGACGAGGTCGATCTGTGGAGCGAGATTCCGCGACGGCCATGAATGCGCGCGGGCGGAAGATCCGCCCCGGCCGTGGGACGAGACCGTTGGAAGAAGAGGAGGCGAGGGGCGGCGAAGCCGCCCGCCCCTCGCCATGCGAGTGGTTACCCGAAAACCGACTCGCGAAGGGCCGACCCACTCATGAAGCAGATCGGCCGAACGCAGAAGCGTTCCAGCGATATCGATTCTTCCCGGTGGAAGAAGCTGTGTCTGTAGGTATTTTGGGGGACAAGCGACCGACCGTGGCTCAGCCCGCGAATCGTCCCCAGGCGACATCGCGACGCAGGGGTGCCCGGAGGCCGCGCGCCGAGACCTCCCAGGCCGACCGCAGCGGTGCGTCTTCGACGACCGCATCCGCGGCCTCGCGCTCGTAGGCCTCCGTGACGACGGCGATGACGGCGGCGAGCTCCTCCGCGGTGGGGTTTCCGCGACGGATGTCGATGTGCACGGCATCCGCGCCGGGCGGATCCGCCTCCGGCGCGGGCATCGCGGGCGTGCTCATAGCGGGATGTTACCGTGCTTCTTCGCGGGCAGGCTGGCCCGCTTCCCGCGCAGGGAGCGGAGCGCCTTCGCGACCGCGACGCGGGTCTGCGCGGGCTCGATGATGCCATCGAGCTCACCGCGCTCGGCCGCCAGGAAGGGTGACGCGACGTTGTAGGTGTACTCGTTCGCGAGGCGCTGGCGCACGGCGGCGACGTCTTCGCCGGCCTCCTCGGCCTTGCGGATCTCGCCGCGGTAGAGGATGTTGACGGCGCCCTGTCCACCCATGACGGCGATCTCGGCCGTGGGCCACGCGAGGTTGACGTCGGCGCCCAGCTGCTTGGAGCCCATGACGATGTACGCGCCGCCGTAGGCCTTGCGCAGGATCACGGTCACCAGCGGCACCGTCGCCTCGGCGTACGCGTACAGCAGCTTCGCGCCGCGGCGGATGACGCCCGTCCACTCCTGGTCGGTGCCGGGCAGGTAGCCGGGCACGTCGACGAGCGTGAGGATCGGGATCGAGAATGCGTCGCAGAAGCGGACGAAACGGCTCGCCTTCTCGCCGGCTTCGATGTTGAGGGTACCGGCCATCTGCGACGGCTGGTTGGCGATGATGCCGACGGTGCGGCCCTCCACGCGGCCCAGGCCGATGACGATGTTCGGGGCGAACAGGGGCTGCACCTCGAGGAAGTCGCCGTCGTCGACGATGTGCGAGATCACCTGGTGGATGTCGTAGGGCTGGTTCGGGGAGTCGGGGATGACCGTGTTGAGCACGCGATCGGCATCCGTCGTCTCCCACTCGAACCCGTTCTCGTAGACCGGGATCTCGGCCATGTTGTTGTCGGGGAGGTACCCGACCATGGTGCGGACGTAGTCGATCGCGTCGTCCTCGTCTTCGGCGAGGTAGTGCGCCACGCCGGAGCGGGTGTTGTGCGTGTACGCGCCGCCGAGCTCCTCCATGCCGACGTCTTCGCCGGTGACGGTCTTGATGACGTCGGGGCCGGTGACGAACATCTGGCTCGTCTTGTCCACCATGACGACGAAGTCGGTGAGGGCGGGGGAGTACACCGCACCGCCCGCGGCGGGGCCCATGATGATCGAGATCTGGGGGATGACGCCGGATGCCGCGGTGTTCAGGCGGAAGATCTCGCCGTACTTGCCGAGGGCCACGACGCCTTCTTGAATGCGGGCGCCGCCCGAGTCGAGGATGCCGATGATCGGCATGCCGGCGCGGAGGGCGAACTCCATGACCTTGATGATCTTGTCGCCGGCGACCTCGCCGAGCGATCCGCCGAAGGTCGTGAAGTCTTGCGCGTAGACGGCGACGGTGCGGCCGTGGATCGTGCCGACGCCGGTGACGACGGAGTCGCCGTACGGACGGGAGCGGTCCATCCCGAAGGCGCTCGTGCGGTGGCGCACGTACTCGTCGAGCTCGACGAACGAGCCCGGATCCACGAGCAGTTCGATCCGCTCGCGGGCGGTCATCTTGCCTTTGGCGTGCTGCTTCTCGCGGGCGACGACCTCGGCGTCGACGACGGCCTCCTGGTAGCGCGCGCGGAGGTCGGCGATCTTGCCGGCGGTCGTGGACAGGTCCGGCTGGTCGGACGAGGCGGACGGCGCGGGCTGGTCGGGCTGCTGTGGCACGCATTCCACCCTAGCGAGCGGGCCGTGCGAGCGGTCGGGGAACATCCACAACGAGAGCGCCGATGCGCTGTGGGTCCTCGTGTGCCGAAGCTCCTCTGAGCGCGGCGCGCCCTGGTTCGGCAGCGTGCCCGGGTTCGGCGGCGTGCCCGGTTCGGCAGTCGCTCGAGCACAGTCCCGCGCGACGACACTGTGCTCAACTGACGGCGCAATCCGCGGGGGAGCTCTCGACGGCCCGCGTGCGCACCGCCCGACCGCGCGCCCGACCGCGCCGCTCGACCGCGCGCTCGGCGTAGGGTGGCGACATGCCGATTCCGTCCGAGGGATTCCCGCTGTCCGCCGCCATCTCACCCCGCGTCCACGTCATCGAGACGGTGGATTCCACGAACGCGAAACTGCTGCGGGATGCCGCGGACGACCCCGACGGGCACCCGCACCTGTCGGTGGTGGTCACGCGCGACCAGCGCGCCGGCCGGGGCCGGCTCGATCGCACCTGGACGACCCCTCCCGGGTCGGCGCTCGCCGTCTCGGTGCTGCTGCGGGTGGGCGCGGTGGCCACGAGCGACCGCGGGTGGATTCCCCTCATCGCAGGAGTGGCGATGGCGGATGCCGTCGCCGCACAGCTCCCGTCGATGCGGGCGGGTCGCGATGTGCAGCTCAAGTGGCCGAACGATGTGCTCGTGCAGGGGCTGAAGATCAGCGGCATCCTCGCCGAGGTGTTGCCGACCGACCCGCACACGGTTGTGCTGGGCGCGGGCGTCAATACGACCATGGCGAAGGTGGATCTCCCGGTGCCGACCGCGACGTCATTCGCCGCGCTCGGGGCGACCGCGGACGAAGACCGGCTGCTCGCCGACTTCCTCACCGGCCTGCGCGACGGCATCGCGCGGCTGGCGGTCGACGGTTCGGCGGCGGTCGCCGATGACGTGGCGGCCCACTGCGCGACGCTCGGTGCAAAGGTCACGGTGTCGCTGCCGGACGGCGCGACGCTGCACGGCACGGCGGTGCGGCTCGACGCCGACGGGCGGCTCGTCGTCTCGGCCGACGGGGTCGAAGCCGTCGTGTCCGCCGGTGACGTGGTGCACGTGCGCTGACCCGCGGGCGCGTTGCCGACGCGGGCACGCCGCGCCCGGCGGGATCCGGCGGTCGTGACCCATCTGCCGCCACAATGGTGGGGTGACCCAGCCGATGGCGTATCCGGGCCGCCCCGCGGCCCCGGCTCCGGGCGCCGCGACGCCCGAGCTGCGCATCGCGCGCGTGCGGCCGCACGCGCGGCGGCTGTTCTGGTCGGCTCTCGTGCTCGTCGCCGTCGCGGCCGCGGTCGGCTTCTTCACCGACAATCTGCCCGAGCCGTTCGAAGACTGGATGCTGTGGGCGGCAGCGGGAGCGGTCGTGCTGCTGCTGGTGCTGCTGCCGTACCTCCGGTGGCTCGGTCACACCTACACCGTCACGACGCGACGGGTGATCGCGCAGTCGGGCCTCTTCGGCCGCCACCGGCGCGAGCTGCTGCACGCCCGCGGGTACACGATCTCCGAGCGTCGCGGGCCGCTGCAGCGGATGTGGGGAGCGGGCACGCTCACCCTGTCGAACGGGGTGGATGAGCCGCTGCGGATGGCGAACATCCCGGCCGTCCGGCTCGTGCACGAAGTGCTCAGCGACCAGGTCGAGGTGAGCCAGATCCTCGCCCACCGCGATTCGCACAGCATCCCGGTCATCGGCGACCCGCCGCCGCTTCCCTGACCCGCGGCGCGGGCCCCGGCATCCGCCTCGCTCGGCTCGGCGACGGCCGGTTGCGACGCTCAGGCGACGAAAGAACACGCTCAGGCGCCGAAAGAACAACTGCCCGCCGAGGGAACGGGTGTTGCCCGTGCTCTCGGCGCGCAGTTGTTCTCTCGCGGGGGATGGCGCGGTATCCCGCCTGTCGACCTGGGAGGATGGACGAGACGAAAGGGAGCACGTATGGCGCTGACACTCGGGATCGTCGGGGGCGGGCAGCTGGCCCGCATGATGATCGCTCCGGCGGTGGAGCTCGGCGTCGACGTGCGCGTGCTCGCCGAGGAGCCCGGCATGGCCGCGGCGCTGGCGGCGACCGCGACCGGCGATTACCGCGACCTCGAGACGGTGCGCGCGTTCGCGCGGGGCGTCGACGTGCTGACCTTCGACCACGAGCACGTGCCGCAGGAGGTGCTGCGCGCCCTGATCGCCGACGGCATCGCGGTCCATCCGGGGCCGGACGCCCTGCAGTTCGCACAGGACAAGCTGCGCATGCGGGCGCGGCTGGCCGGGCTCGGCATGCCGCAGCCGGAGTGGGCGAGGGTGACGGATGCCGCGGGCCTGCAGTCCTTCCTGGACGAGCACGGCGGGCGGGCTGTCGTGAAGACGCCGCGCGGGGGGTACGACGGCAAGGGCGTGCGCGTCGTCGCAGACCCCGAGGAAGTCGCCGACTGGTTCGACGACGGCGAACTGCTCGCCGAGGAGCTGGTGGACTTCACGCGCGAGCTCGCACAGCAGGTGGCGCGGCGGCCGTCGGGTCAGCTCGTCGCCTATCCGGTCGTCGAGACGGTGCAGCGCGATGGGGTGTGCGCCGAGGTCATCGCGCCCGCACCGCACGGGTCGACGCGGCTGACGGAGGTCGCGGCATCCATCGGCTCCGCCATCGCGGAAGGGCTGGGCGTGACCGGGATGCTGGCGGTGGAGCTGTTCCAGACCACCGATGACCGGCTGCTGGTGAACGAGCTGGCGATGCGTCCGCACAACAGCGGGCACTGGGGGCAGGACGGGGCCGTGACGGGACAGTTCGAGCAGCATGTGCGCGCCGTGCTCGACCTGCCGCTCGGCGATCCTGCGCCACGGCAGCCGTGGTCGGTGATGGTGAACATCTTGGGCGGCCCGGTGGACGGCACGCTCGAGAGCCGGTTCCCTGCCGTTCTCGAGGCCCATCCGGCGGTGAAGGTGCACACGTACGGCAAGGCGCCCCGGCCGGGTCGCAAGGTCGGGCACGTCAACGCCGTCGGCGACGATCTCGACGCCGTCGTCTACGAGGCCCGCGCCGCCGCGGCCTTCTTCGCCGACTGACCCCCGCACCGCGGTCGTTGAGCGAGGGAGCGCCAGCGACCGAGACGAAACGCCGCAACCCGCCCCGGTCCGCTGATGCCGTTTCGTCTCGCTCGTTCCTCGCTCGCTCAACGACCGGTGTGTCCCGCGCCCGCTGGTCGTTGAGCGAGGGAGCGCCAGCGACCGAGACGAAACGGCGTGACCCGCCCCGCGCCGCGCGCCGCTCCGGCGATCTTCCAGCCTGCCGCCCTAACCTTGTCGGGTGACACGGCCCCTGCATTCCTCGGCATCCCCCCTCGTCGGCGTCGTCATGGGATCGGATTCCGACTGGCGCGTCATGAGTGACGCGTCGCAGGTGCTCAGCGAGTTCACGATCGCGCACGAGGTCGAGGTCGTCTCGGCGCACCGCACCCCCGACAAGCTGCTGCGCTACGGGCGTGAGGCGCGTGAGCGGGGGCTGAAGATCATCATCGCCGGAGCCGGCGGCGCCGCGCATCTGCCGGGCATGCTGGCGTCGGTGACGGCCTTGCCAGTGATCGGCGTTCCGGTGCAGCTCGCGACGCTCGACGGGCTCGATTCGCTGCTGAGCATCGTCCAGATGCCCGCCGGCATCCCGGTGGCGACCGTCTCGATCAACGGCGCGAAGAACGCGGGGCTGCTGGCGGCGCGCATTCTCGGCGCCGCCGACGACCGCCTCGCCGACCGTGTCGAGCAGTATGCCCGCGCGCTCGAGGAGCAGGTCGAGGAGAAGAACCGCCGGCTGAAGGACTCGCTGTGAGCGTGTCGGCTCCGCCTCGTCCGCCGGCATCGCCGCGGGGCACCTCGGCCGGGGTGATCCTGGGCGAGCAGCCCATCCGCCGACCCGACACCCGGTCACCGCAGGTGATGACGCGGCGGGCGTGGTGGCTCGTGGCGATGAACTTCCTCGTGCCCGGTTCCGTGCAGGTGCTGGCCGGCAACCGGCGGCTCGGCCGGGTCGGGCTCGCCGCGACCCTCGTGATGTGGGTGCTGGTCGTGCTGACGCTCGTCGCGGCGCTGGTGTGGCCGACGCTGATCGTCGACCTGGGCGTCAACGGGTTCGTCCTGCTCGTGGTGCAGCTCGTGCTGCTGGCGTACGCCGTGCTGTGGGTCGTGCTGACCGTCGACACGCTGCGGCTCGTGCGGCTGGTGAAGACACGGCCGGGGGCGCGTCCGCTTGTCGCGGTGACGGCGATCCTGGGGCTCGTCCTCGGGTCGGGCGGCGCTGTCTACGCCGCGCAGCAGCTTCTCGCGCCCGCGCGGGAGGCCCTGGCATCCATCTTCACGAACAACGCGCCGCCGGTGCCGCCGTCCAACGGGTACTACAACATCCTGCTGCTGGGGGCCGACAGTGGCCTTGGGCGCGATTCGATGCGGTTCGACAGCATCTCCGTGGTGTCGGTGAATGCCGATACCGGGGCGGTGCACATCACCGGCATCCCGCGCGATCTCGCGCACGTGCCGTTCTCGGCGGGGCCGATGCAGGATCTGTATCCCGACGGGCTCGAGGGGCACATCTCGCAGACGTGTGGCTGGGGTCCCGGGATCAATCAGCTGATGAACGCGGTGGAGGTCTGTCGCGAGGATCGTGGCGCGGGTCTGTATCCGGATGCCGCGGCGAACAGTTCCACGCCGGCGATCGAGGCGACGAAGGATGCCGCGGAGGGAATCCTCGGGATCGAGATTCCGTACTATGCCTTCGTCGACATGAAGGGGTTCGCCGACATCGTCGACGCGCTCGGCGGGGTGGACATCACGGTTCAGGAACGGCTGCCGAAGGGCGGCGGTCCCGCGTATGACGGACAGAGCGCCGAGGATTGGGCGATCGGCTGGATCGAGGCCGGGCCGCAGCACATGGACGGCGACACGGCGCAGTGGTATGCGCGGTCGCGATACACGACGAGCGACGCCGACCGAATGCGGCGGCAGCGCGAACTGCAGCAGGCGATTCTCGCGCAAGCGAACCCGGCGAACGTGCTGACGCGCTTCCAGGAGGTCGCGGCGGCGGGGGAGGACCTCGTGCAGACGGACATTCCGTCGTCGCTGCTGGGCTTCTTCGTGAACTTGGCCGTGAAGGCGAAGGACCAGCCCGTGCAGACGCTGGAACTCACGCTCGATGGCGCGGGGATCGACACCGACAACCCGACGCCCGAAGCGTACGCGCACGTGCGGGAGCTCATCCAGCAGGCACTGTATCCGCCGTCGCCGACACCCACGCCGGAGGGCTGAGCGGTGTCGGCGGTGCTGCGGGTCGTGCTGGATCAGGTCGTTTCCCCGACGGATGCCGATCTGGCGATGGCATCGCGGGAGCTTGCGCGGGCGCTCGTGGCGTCGGCGCCGAGCGGGTGCGAGGTCGCGGCGATCGTGCCGTCGGGCGCGGATGTCGCCGGGACGGTGGAGGGCGCGGTGCCGGGGTTGGCGTCGCTGGCGCGGATGCCGCTCGCGCGGCGGGAGCTGGCGGCGTCGTGGCAGCTGGGCGTCGCTCCGGGGGTCGGCGGGGGCATGATCCATTCGCCGACGCTGCTGGCGCCGCTCGTCAAGCACGATCGGGTGCACGATCACGATCAGACCGTCGTGACGCTGTGGGATCTGGATGCGTGGGAGCGGCCGGGCGAGCTGCATCGGGCCGCGGTGACGTGGCACAAGGCGATGCTCAAGCGGGCGGTCAAGCACGCCGATGCCGTCGTCGTGCCGACGCATGCGGCGGCGTCGCGGCTGGCGGAGCTGGGTGCGTTCGGCGACCGGATCCGCGTGATCTCGGGGGCGGCGCCGGCAGGGTTCCGAGTGCCGACCGACGAGGTGGGGCGCCGGCGGGCGCTGACCGTGCCGGATGGGTGCGTCGTGATGTCCGGGTCGTCGGCGCCGTCGGCGGGACTTGCGGCGGGATTCGCGGCGATCGCGGCGGCGGGCACGGATCTGCCGGTCGTCGTGCTGGACGCGCCCGAGGGGGACGAGCCGGCGGTGCTCGACCTGGCCGCCGCGGCGGGCGTCGCACAGCAGCGGGTGCACGTGCGCGGTGCGCTGGAGGATGCCGATCGGGCAGCGGTGCTGGGTGCCGCTGTCGCGCTGGTCGCGCCTTCGGAGCTGACGGCGTTCCCGTGGCGGGTGGTGGAGGCGCTCGCCGTCGGCGTGCCCGTGGTGGCAGCGGAGTCGGAATCGCACCGCGAGGTCGTGCTCGACGGGGGAGTGGTCGGCGACATCGCGCCAGGGCTGGCAGAGGTGCTCGGGTCGACCGCGGCCGTCGAGCGCTACGCCGTGCTGGCCGGAGACCGGGGCCGCGCGTTCTCGTGGCTGGGCGCCGCGGAGCGCGTCTGGCAGCTGCACGCGGACCTCTGAGGCTGCCGGGATCGGCGTGTCTTTGGCGTGTCGGGGACGGTGCGCCCTGTATATCGAGTGACCTTCAGCCACAATGGTCACGTGCGTACCCGAAGCCGATCCCCCCGTCGCGCGCTCCGGCCGGCATCCCGCGCAGGATGGAGCGCCGTCGTCGCGACGTTCGCTCTGGTCCTGTCGTTGCTGGCTGCGTCGCCCTCGAGCGCCTCGGCGACGAGCCCCGCAGACCTCACCGCATCGACGATCGCCGACTCGGCGACTGTTGACGCGGGCATTGTGAAGGCAGCGGCCGTCGTCGGCTTCAACCCCGAGAACATCATCTCCGACGCGCTCTTCTACGACGGCAATGCGATGTCGTCCGCCGAGATTCAGGCGTTCCTGGATAGCAAGATCGGGGCGTGCCGCAACGGCAAATGCCTGAACGTGCTGACGGCAGGGATCTCGTCACGCGACGCCGTGTACTCGCAGACGACCGGAAACCTCATCTGTTCCGCCATCCAGGGCGGATCGATGAAGGTGTCGGAGCTGATCTACCGCGTGCAGGCGGCGTGCGGTATCTCCGCCAAGGTCATCCTCGTGACACTGCAGAAGGAACAGGGGCTGACGACGAGCAAGGAACCGTCGGACTGGAACCTGAAGGCCGCCATGGGCGCATCCTGCCCCGACACCGCTCCCTGCGACCCCGCCTTTGCGGGAGTTGGTCCGCAGATCCTCAAGGGCACGCAGCAACTGAAGACGTACAAGGCTGCGAAGTTCGCGAAGCAGCCCGGCGTCAACTGGATCGGGTACAACCCCAACACCGCCTGCGGTGGTACGAACCTGAACATCCAGAACTACGCGACGGCGGCCCTCTACAACTACACGCCCTACCAGCCCAATGCGGCGGCCCTCGCGGCCGGCTATGGACTGGGCGATGGATGCTCCAGCTACGGCAACCGCAACTTCTACCAGTACTTCGCGGACTGGTTCGGGTTCGCCGAGCAGCCGGTCGTCGCGGGAGCTATCAAGGCCCGCTATGACGCGATAGGTGGAAGGTTGAGCTACCTTGGTCTGCCCACCGCCAATGAAGAATGCGGTCTCGCTCGTGGCGGGTGCTACCAACCATTCGCCGGGGGATACATCTTCATCTCCCCTGCGGGCGGGGTCTTCGACGTCTCCCAGGCGATTCGCGCCGGGTGGGGGCCATCCTTCGAGTGGGGTCCGCACGGTTACCCCACGGGTAACACGACCTGCGGGCTAACGAAGGGTGGGTGCTACCAAGTCTTTGAGAATGCAGTGATCTATAGCTCAGCGATGGGCTCGTACGCCGTGGAGTCTCTAATGCAAAGGGCATACTCGGCCGCAGAAGCCGAATGGGGAAGCCTTGGGTACCCGGTTGCAGCCATCCAGTGTGGGCTTTCCCGGGGCGGGTGTTATCAGGCGTTCGAGGGTGGACAGATATTCCGGAACCCCGCGGGCTACGCGTTCGCGGTCCTTTCGGACATCCGTGGAGCGTGGGCCCCCGACTTCGAATGGGGAGCGCTCGGGTACCCCGTCGGTGTGCGGGAATGTGGCTTGACCGATGGCGGCTGCTACCAGGCGTTTGAGGGCGGGCTCATCTTTAGCGCACCGCGTTCCGGAGCACACGCTCTGACTACCGACTTTGCGGCGGCGTATTCTGCCGTCAACGCTGAGTATGGCGTGCTCGGCTATCCCACGACCGATCGTGTCTGTGGGTTGGCTGGTGGCGGCTGTTATCAGGCGTTCCAGGGCGGGTACATCTACTCGTCGTCGG
>NZ_JAUF01000002.1:0-58485 GCF_000585455.1 Microbacterium sp. MRS-1 | reverse complement strand
ATCCACCGACACCGACAACCCCGACACCGACGACACAAACCCCGCCACCGGAACCTGATTCGGCATCACCGGATCGACGAAGCTCGTCGTGGCGTTCGTCGCGCCGCGGTCGTCGGTCACCGTCAGGGTGATCGCCCGCGTTCCGCCGCCCGCATAGGTGTGCGAGGCGGTCGCGCCCGTCGCCGTGGCTCCGTCGCCGAAGTCCCACGCGTACGAGACGATCGATCCGTCGCTGTCCGCCGACGCCGAACCGTCGACCGAGACCGACAGCCCATCGACGGATGCGGTGAACGCCGCCGTCGGCGGCACGTTCGGTGCGACCACGACGACCTGCTGAGTCGTCTGCGCCGAGGCGCCGTCGTCGTCCGTCACCGTCAGCGAGACTGTGTACGTGCCGGCGCCCGAGTAGGCGTGCGAGGCCGTGACGCCCGCCCCGCTCTGGCCGTCGCCGAAGTCCCACGCGTACGAGGCGATCGTCCCATCCGGATCCACCGAGCCCGATCCATCCACCGAGACCGTCAGGTCCGACGTGATCGCCGAGATCGTCGGCACCGGCGTCTGGTTCGGAATCGACTGGCCCTGACCCACCGCGTAGTGCGCGGCGATCTCCGACGTGCTGAGCTCACGGCTGTACACGGCGGTCTCGTCGAGGGTCCCGATCAGGTTCGGGGAGGACGATCCCCACGTCGTATCGCCACCGACGCGCCAGTAGCCGGTGTAGTCCTGCGCCGCGGTCTGCGGGTTGGTGCCTCGTTCGACGCCGTCGACGAACAGGCGCATCCCGTCGGAGGCCTGCGTGGCCACCACGTGGTGCCAGGTGCCGTCGTTGTACGCCGTCGCGGTGGTGACCGTGTTGGTCTGGCCGGTCCAGGTGCCGAACACAAGCCGTCCGTCGTCCTGCATGTAGACGTGGCGGTCGTAGGCGCCCGATCCGCCCTTCTGGTTGCCACTGAATCCGATCAGTCGACCACCGCGGGTCGAGGTCGTCTTGAACCAGGTCTCCACCGAGTAGACGGTGGGGTTGGCGTAGGCGATCGCCGAGGCCGCAGTTCCACCGTTGGTGGAGGTGCAACCGATCTGCCACCACTGGCAGGTCGTCTGGCGGAACCGGATGCCGGTGCCGACGCCGCCCGCGAGCGCGCCCGCGTCGCCGCGCACATAGTCGCCGTCGAGCACGCCCGCGACGTCGTTGCCCGACGAGTCCGCCGTCGTCGCGCCGGCCGTGTCGTCGTAGCGCCAGTAGAGATCCGGCGACGAATTGAACACGAGCGCGCCGTAGGCGTCGGTCGGCGCGACCACGGGGGTCGACGTTCCACCGGCGGCGACGTAGTGCGCACGCACCGTCGCCGCGGGCAGGACGGTCGGATACACCGCCACGTCGTCGATGTCGCCCGCGAAGGTCGACGACGACGGCTGGGAGTCCCACCCGTTGATGTTGTCGCCGCCGACGCGCCAGAAGCCGGTGAAGGCCTGCCCGGAGGTGACGTCCGCCCGCTGAGCCACGCGCGAACCGTCGACGTAGAGGTTCATCCCGTTGGAGCCGAGGCTCGCGACGATGTGGTGCCACGTGCCGTCGTTGTAAGCCGACGCGCTGGTCACGGTGCGCACTCCACCCGGGTACACACCGAATACGATGCGCCCGTCGTTGGTCATGTACACGTGGCGGTCGTAGCTGCTGGAGTTGCCGGTCGCAGCGTCGCCGTAGCCGATGATCTTGCCGCCGGAGGTCGAGGTCGTCTTGACCCACGCCTCGACGGTGAACGTGTTCGGCGCAGCGCTTCGTGCGGTCGTTCCCGCGGATGCCCCGGCGAACGTGGTCGCCGTGTTGGTGTCGCCGGAGATGGCTCCGCCCGCACCGCGCGTGTAGGTGCCGTCAAGGGTGAGCGGGGATGCCCCGGCCCAGTCGATGACGCCGGCTCCCGAGGTCTCGCTCAGTCGCCAGAAGTTCTGGGCACCGCCGTCGATGACCGACTGCGCGTACGCGGAGAGGTTCTCCGAGGAGACCGTCACCGTGATCCACGACGACTTCGCGACGTTTCCGTAGGGATCCGTGGCGGTCACGCGGTAACGGTGCGAACTGCCGGGCGCCAGGCCGGTGTCGTCGATCGTCGTCGTCTGCGGCTCCCAGAACGGTGCGCCGATCTGCTTCTCCAGGATCGGGGTGGACGTCTCGGAGTCACGGAACACGCGGTAGGTCAGCGTGTAGTCGTCGCGGTCCCAGTTGGTCCCGAACGACAGGCGCACGCGACCCGAGGAGAACGAGATGACCGAGGGGTCCCACGCCGTGCCCGACAGGCGCGGTCCCTGCTTGTTCGGTGCGATCGTCCGCTTCGCGAAGCGGACGAGGCCGTACTGCTTGGTGCCGTTGACGCTGGGGAACTCCCCGCCGTACACGACGTAGTCGCTGTTGGCCGCCACCGACCAGACCGCCTGGCCCTGTCCGGTGTAGCTTCCGGGCGTGGTCTGCGGGAACCAGTTCAGCAGCTCGGGGCGCGGCGTGCCCGGGTGGTCGGGGTAGCCGTAGATGTCGCCCGTGTTGACGCCCCGGACATCCGTCGTCCACGCCGTGGCGTGGTTGAAGCTCCACGGATCCGTCTGCGGGAAGCCCCCGCTGTTGCCGCAGTAGTGCTTGTGGCTCGCCGAATAGGCGACGCCGTTCGCGACGGCGATGTCGTACGTGTCGCCGTGGCAGTCCTCGATCCACACGCGGCTGCCATCGGCCCAGCTACCGGCGAAGGTCCCCTCGAGGTTTCCGCCTCCGCCGTAGTGCCAGCCGGTCCCGTAGAACTTCGTGCCGTCGGTCGCGAGCGACATGATGCCCGACGACTCGCCGGCGTCGCGGATCTCCGTGTTCACGCCGAGCGGGAGCCCGGCGCCGGACTGACCGTCGGCGCGGTAGAGACCGTACCCCGGATTGTCGCTGCCGCCGACGGTGGTGAAGTTGCCCGAGATGACCACCTGCGTGCCGGTCGGGTCCGCGACGATGCTCTGCACCTGGCCGTTGTCGACCGGAACCGCGAACGGCAGCACGGAGGTGCCGGTCGGAACGAGCTTCGCGACGCGCATGCGCTGGGTGGAGCCGACCGCGGTGAAGTACCCGCCGACGTAGACAGCGTCGGCGGTGGCGTACACCGTCTTGCCGATGTTGTTCAGGCTCAGCGTGCCCGGCAGCAGCCCCCCGGTGGTGAGGTCGATGATGGCGAACCGCGAGCGGTTCTGGCCGTTGACCTGACTGAACGAACCGGTGACATAGAGCTTCTTGCCGTCCGGTGACGCCGCGACGTCGTTGATCCGGCCGTTGAAGGACGGGCTGAAGGAGCTCACCAGCGCGCCGGTGGTGACGTCGTACGCCACGATGTTGCCGCGCGCGGTGAGGTTCTGCCCCGCCGCCGACCCCGCCGGGCGGACGTTGGAGAACTGACCGGCGGCGTACACCGTCGTCCCGACGATCGTCTGCGCCCACACGACACCGTTGTCCAGCTGGAGCGTGGGCAACGCATCGGCGGAGACCGTGTCGGGAAGCGGCGCCGGCGTGTCCGCCGCCGCGGTGACCGACGAACCGTCTGCAGCCACAGCGGCGACCGGCGCCGTCAATGCGGCGGCCACGACCGCGGAACAGATGAGTACGGCTGCAAAGGCGCGACGGCGCCACGTCACAACGGACACGAATTTTCCCCCCGGAAAGCCGCACGGCGACCGTTGTCCCCATACGACGTGCGAATCGACCCACCCCATAGGGTCGCGCTCATCCTAGGGCAACTCGACGCGTCGAGCAATCGCGAGGTGGCCCCGAATGCGCGGGAGGTCAGCCTACGGATCCCTCGAAGGCGACGATCGGGTCGTCGATCGAGAGGTCGACGGCGATCTGCACCCGGTCTCGCTGGTCTTTCGGCACTTCGAAGACGAACGTCCCCGACGCCGTCTGCCCGGGCTCGACGCTGTCGGGGAAAGCCGCTCCCGCGGGCTTCGAGATCGGGTTGCCGGGCTGGAGGGGATCGCCGTACGACAGCGTCACCGTCGCGGTACGCAGGTCGATGGCATCCGCAGTGGTGTTGTCGACCTCGACCGTCACGCGCAACGCGGGGCCGGCGATCTCGCCCGGGACGACCGCTTCGCCCTCGACGGCCTCGATCGAGGTGACGCGCACGCCGGGGCCTGCGGGAACCTCGGCGGTATCGTCGAGCGAGACGGGCGGAAGGGTCTCCCGACCCGGTGCGGGGGCGTCGGTCGACGCCGGCGTGCCCGAGCCGGACGGCGCCGGAACGGATGCCGTGGGCGACGCCCCGGGGGACGTCGCCGCGCCGGAGGTCGCTGCCGGCGTCGGTGATGCCGCATCGGACGCGCCGGTCCGCGCGGCCATGACCCCAATGACGATTGCGATGGCCGCCACCACAACGGCCACAGCGCCGCCGATCAGCACCCGATTCCGTCGGGCGCGCGCTGTCGCGTCGTCCGCCCGGTCGGCGTCGTCACCCGAACTGTTCTCGGAACCACTCTCGGACATGATCCGCCCCCGCTCTCGTCATCCGCAGATCTTAGTGCCCGCTCCTGCGGGCATCGACGTCTGCGCGCCCACCCCCGCGCCCGCGATCGCGGAGGCGGAGCGCCGAGCGCACGCCCCGGATCCCTCCTCGCCACGGCGCCGCCGAGAAGAGGAACTGCTTGCGGCCGCCGCGGAGGAGGACTTCGCGGGCCGACGCCCAGATCGAGTCGCCCCATGCCCGGGCATCCTCGGCCGGAAGATGCTTGCGGGCGAACAGCATGCGGTTGCGGATGTTGTAGAAGTAGTAGTTCTCCGACTTGGCGGCCGCGCCGGCGGCGCGTCCTTGCGTGCCGCCCTCGTCGTGCACGGCGACCGCGTCGGAGGCGACCGCGAGCCGGGCACCGGCACCGACGACGCGCCGCGAGAAGTCGACGTCCTCCCAATAGAGGAAGTACTCCTCGTCGAAACCTCCCGTCGCCCGCCAGACCTCGACCGGGATCCACAGGCACGCGCCCGTCAGCCACTCCCAGCGCCGGGCGCCCGCGAAGCGCTCACGCTTGGCCCTGCCGCGCGTGACGCCGTCGTCGAGATAGAGGTCGGCGCCCTCGAACCATGTGGCGCCGGCGCTCGTCACGATGCGGGGCGCACAGACCGCGTCGTGTGTCGGGTCGGCGGCGCGCAGCCGCTCGACGCACCCCGGCAGCAGGATCGCATCGGGGTTCAGTACGACCAGATCCTGCACGCCCGCGCTGAGCGCCGCTTCGACGCCGGCGTTGACACCCCCGCCGAACCCGAGGTTGCGATCCGGTTCGACGACCCGCCATTCGTGGCGTCGCGCCAGCTCTCGCACCCGCTGCCGCTCGTCGGGGCCGGTCGGGTTGTCCACCACGACCACGACATCGGCACGTGCCCGGTCCGCCGATGCCACGAGGTTCTCGGCGAGCAGGTGGGCCGATCCGTAGTTCACGACGACCAGCCCCAGCGGTCTCGATGCGTCCACGTCAACCCGCTCGGCGCATCTCGCGGAACCACCTGACGGATGCCGCAGCGAGGAACAGTGTGCTCACGAGGGCGAGCGCGCCGTAGACAGGGAGGAACGCGGGGGTGCCCCACAGCGCAAAGCTCAGGCAGAGCATCCCGAAGTCGGTGGGCAGCAGAAGCAGCGAGCGCCGCACAGTGCCCCCACCGCGGGCGTGCGTGGAGGGGATGCCTCGTGCGCCCTTGAGCAGATCGTTCAGCAGCATCCCGAAGAACGTCGTCGTCGCCACCGCCGAGAAGCACAGCGGAAGCAGGAGGACGACCGGCGGAAGGTCGGGGACGAACCGGAACAAACCGATCGCCACGGCGAGATGCAAGGAGCTGATCTTCGCCGCATCCACGAAGTGATCCAGCCATTCGCCGGCGACACTGCCACCCCCGCGGAGCCGCGCGACCTGGCCGTCGGCGGAGTCCCACGCATACCCCAGCACCAGCAGAACTGCCACGAGGATGCCGAGCCACACACTCACCGGCACCGTCGCCAACAGCACGATCGCGGTGAAGGTGTGCAGCGAGCTGACAGCGGTGACCTGATTCGGCGTCAGACCCCAGCCGTGCGCGAGAGCGGCCAGCACCCGGCCGATACGGCGGTTCACGTAGACGGAGTAGGCGGGAGCGCCCCGCGCGTGACCCTTCTGCGCGGACCGCAGTGTCTTCATCGTCTCTCGGAACCCCTGCGTCGTCGCTGTCGCCATCACGCCGCGCCCTGCCTCTCGCTGCTCATGCTCTCAGTGCTGCCGATGTCGTCGCCGTAGAGGTGCCGGCTCCTTCCCACGGCTCCTTCCCACGCACCGAGACCGCGCGCGATGTCGCGTGCGCCGCGTGCGTCGGATCGGGTAGAGCCCGTCAGCCATCCGACGATGCGACGCAGCGCCCCGACGACGAGACGCGTGGAGCCGATGGCGGCGGCAGACGCGCGGACGTACCCACGCCGCGCCCGTGAAGGGCCAGCCAGGACCGCGGTGACCCGTGTGCCTGCGGCCTCCATCCCCCGCGAGCGCGCGAGCGCATACTCCCGCGTCCTCCGCTCGGCGGGCAGGTGGTCGAGCACCACGGCATCCGCGCACCAGACCATCAGCACCCCCGCCGCACGCAGTTGCGAAGTGAACAGAGAGTCCTCTCCGCCCGATCTGCCGAACCGTTCGTCGAATCGCGCGCCGACCCGGCGCACGTCGGCGAGCCGGAGGAGCAGGTTGTTGGATGCGGCGGACCCGATCGGGTCAAGGGTACGAAGGCCCTGCCGATGTGCGCGGGCGTAGAAGCCGCCCGCGACGATCCAGCGGTCGAGTCCGCCCGGCACGACGGTGCGCACCGGTCCCGCGACGACACCCGCGCCGGACGACTGCTGCGCGGCCAGGAGGCGCTCGAGCCAGGACTCTTCGGCGGGTGTCTCGTCGTCGTCGATGAACACCAGGATGTCCGCGTCGGCCGCTTCGTCGAGCGCGCGGTTTCGCACCGCGGCGAGACCCCGGCGCACTTCGCGGACATAGCGGACGGGCACGTCACCCGCGTCGGCGATCGCGGCGGCATCCCCGGCGTTGTCGATGACGAGCACGTCGACGGACGCGCACAACCCGCTGGCTCGCTCGATCACGGGAGGCAGTGCGGTCAGAAGCCGCGTGAGATCATGCGGCCGTCGATACGTCGGGATGGCGATGACGACGCGTGGATACGCACTGATCATCGACGCCCCCCGACGCACTCACGGAGCCCCGAGACCCCATCCCCTGAGAACAGTATGGCGCCTTCACCCGCCTCGCTGAACACTCCGTGTCGAGTAGGCTTCCTGGCGACGTTGGGGGACGGGCATGGATCGTACAGACATACCGGGCGGCGATCGGGGCGAATCGGGGGCATCGGAGCAGCACCACCCGCGCCGAAAAGTCCTCCTGAGCGCCTACGCGTGCGGGCCGAACTCCGGACCCGAGGCGGGCGCCGGATGGGAGATGGCGGTCGCCGCCGCACAGACGAGCGACGTGTGGGTCTTCACGCGCCCGCGGTTCCGGACCATGATCGAGGACGCCCTCGCCACTCAGCCCCAGATTCGCGAACACCTGCACGTCATCTATCACGACCCCGCCCCGTGGATCGTCAGGCTCAAGCGGCGGTCCTGGGACCTCTACTGGTTCTATCTCCTCTGGCAGCGCGGCATCTCGCGCCTGGCCGTCACGTGGCACGCCCGGGTCGGTTTCGACGTCGCCCACCACGTCACGTTCGCGAATGACTGGATGCCGGCCGGGCTCACCCGACTCCGCGGCGTTCCGCTGGTGTGGGGTCCCGTCGGCGGATCGAGCGGCCTTCCCATCCTGCGCCTCGCTCGCTGGCTCGGCCCCCGGGGGACGCTCACGGAGCTCGCCCGCGCCGTGTTCACGACGCCACTACGGGCGTGGGGCGGCCTTCCGTCGGCGCGCCGGTCGAGAGTCGTCGTCGCGCAGAACCCGCAGGTCGCCGACTACTTTCGCCGCCACGGCGCGCACACGGTCGTCGAACCGAATGCGTGCCTCACCGCCCTGCCGCCGCGAGCCGCCGTCATCGATGAGAAGACCGCCGTCTTCGCCGGACGGCTCCTCGGTTGGAAGGGCGCCGCACTCGCGATCGACGCCGTCGGCCGCCCGGAGCTCGCCGACTGGACGCTCGAGATCTACGGAGACGGCTACGACCGGCGCCGACTTGAGCGTCGGGCCGCCGCCCGCGGAGTCAACGGGCGCGTGCGGTTCCACGGTCACGTCGACAGAGACCGCCTGTGGGAGGCAATGCGCACGGCGACGGTCTTCCTCTTCCCGTCGATGCACGACCAAGCGGGCTGGGTGGTCGCCGAGGCGAGTTCGATCGGATGCCCCGTCGTCTGCCTGCCGCTCGGCGGTCCTCCGGTACTCGCCGAGCCGAACGGTTTCGTCGCCGACATTTCCGGCGATGTGCCGCGCTCGATCGCCGAGCAGGTGCTCCGCGCTGCAGCGACGGGCGGGACGCCCACCGACCGCTGGTCGGTGACCCGCCTCCCGGCGATCGTCCAGGGCTGGTACGACCGCGCGACGGCGAGTGCGGCCGCGGACGCACCGACCCCCTCCGCCTCCGGCGACGACCGCGCACGCCCGCTGGCGATCCTGGAGTCGTTCCGCGAACCCAAGGACACGACCAATCCGTATATCACCCAGCTCTACCGGGCACTTCGCCGGTCGCGGGACGCCGAGGTGTCCGCATTCGACTACCGGACGGCGCTGCTCGGCCGGTACGACGTCGTGCACGTGCACTGGCCGGAGCTGCTCGTCGGGGGCCACAAGGGCATCGGTCGCCTGACCCGTCGCTGCCTCACCGCGCTCACCATCGCCCGATGGCGCCTGCGCTCCACCCCCGTCGTGCGGACGTTGCACAACCTCGAACGCCCTCAGGGGATCAGCCGTGTCGACCACCGCATCCTGGATCGCATCGATGCCCTCACGCGCCTCGACATACACCTGAATGACCGCACGCCCGCACGGCCCGGCATCGCGACGACGACGATCCGGCACGGCCACTACCTGAACTGGTACGAGCGCTTCCCGACCGCCGAGCCGACGCCCGGTCGCATCCTCTATGTGGGACTCATCCGCCGGTACAAAGGGGTCGAAGACCTCGTCGACGCCTTCGTAGGCAGCGACCGCGCCGACCTGTCGCTGCACGTGGCGGGCAAGGCATCCTCCGATGAGCTGATCCAGACGCTGTACGAGCGTGCGCGGGACGATGCCCGCGTGACGATCGATGCGCGTTTCCTCTCGGATGCCGAGATGGTGAACGCCATCACCTCGTCCGAGCTCGTCGTGCTCCCCTACCGGCATATGCACAACAGCGGGACCGCTCTCGCCGTGCTGTCCCTCGGCCGCGCCGTGCTGCTGCCGGAGAACGAGGTCAATCGCGCTCTCGCGGACGAGGTCGGCCGCGGATGGGTGCATGTCTACACCGGCACTCTCTCGACCGAGGACATTCACCGGGCGTGGGAGGCCTCGCGATCACGCACGGGTCTGCCGGACCTGTCCGCTCGAGGCTGGGACGAAGCGGCCTCCGCCCACCTCGCCGCATTCCGGCGCGCCGCAAGAGGCCGCCGATAGAGTATCGTCGCGTGTGTGGGTCGGGGGACCCGCATCGAGCCGGGGGGCTCGGATCGGAGCGGGGGCTCCGATTTGGAGGTCAGTTGCTGGGGGGCACATGACTGTTCGCATCGGCTATGCCGCGGGGGCGTTCGACCTTTTTCACATCGGACATCTGAACGTGCTGCGTCACGCGAAGGAGCAATGCGACTATCTCATTGCCGGCGTGGTCAGCGACGAGATGCTGCGGGCGGTGAAGGGCGTCGAACCGTTCGTCCCGACCGCGGAACGCGCTGAGATCGTTCGCAACCTCCGCTACGTCGACGACGTCCATATCGAGGTCGTGCCCGACAAGCTCGACGTCTGGCGCGAGGTCAGGTTCACGCACTTCTTCAAAGGGGACGACTGGCGCGGCACCGAGAAGGGCGCACGCCTCGAGTACGAGTTCGCCGCCGTGGGAGTGGAGGTCGTGTACTTCCCCTACACCGCCCACACGTCGAGCACGAAGCTTCGCCGCGCCCTCGACGCGGCTGTCGTCGCCGGCGAAGAACGGCGCGCCGCGCGCTCCGGGTCCGCATGATCGCTCGCGCGGGAGCCCTTCGATGACGCGGGATGCTCTCGACCTCTTCGTCGGCCAGGTGATCGCGCTGCTACCTGCGCGCAGCGCCGAGGGTGAAGACCCGGTGCGGGCGCGCGCCACAAGAATGCTCTTTCCTCGTGTCGGCGGGCTGCCCGTCGCACAGCAGACAAAGGCACCCCGGCCCCGCGTGTATTCGCTGATCACCAACGGAAGGGATCTGGGGGTGCTGACCGTAAGCGGCACCGAGATCCCGGTTCGCGTGCTGCCGCTCGACCAGGCCACACCCTCGGAGGCAACGGCCTTCCGGATCACCGAGATGGCGGGGCGCGCCCTTCGCGTCCGCGGTGTAGCCGAAGGAGATTCGGCTGCCTGACGTCACGGAGGTCGCAGCCCCCCCGAGCGGCGGGAATCTGCGACGAAAGTCGAAGAAAAACCCCGCCCATCCGGTCATTTCTGCTGCGTGACACCCTGTCCTCCTAGGATGAGCGCGGCGCGGGGGCGCGCCGTCGACCTTGGGGGTTGTTTTCATGGGTTTCGTGCACCGCCACCGCGGCCTCATCCGCGCGCTCACCATCGGCGTGGTCCTGACGGCGACGGCGAGCTTCGCCGGCTGCGCCACGGAGAACACGGATGCCGCGACGTCGTCACCGCGACCGACCACGCACACGCCTTCCCCGACCCCCACGCCGCTCACCCCGGCTCAAGCGCTCCTGGCGGCGCATGCCGATGTCCCGGGAGCGTGCGCGGTCAGCTTCAGCATCGACGGCACGACGCTCGAGCCGCAGCTGCAAGTGCAGGACCGCCTCTACGACCACCTGCCGATCCCGCGGGCGGCCGACCGCGTGTTCGCAGGCTGGTACGCCGACGCGGCGACGGCGGCCGCGGCATCCGCCGATCCCGCTGCACATGCCGGCAGTCCCGCGACGCGGATCAACGGCTCGCGGCCGGTCGCCTGCACCGCCCACCAGCAGACGCTCTACGGCGCGTGGACGACGACGGATGCCGTGGCCGCCGCCAAGGCGCGCGTGCCGATCCTCATGTACCACCAGTTCACCGCGAAGCCCGAGGGCGAGTCCGGCTGGCTGCGCGGCAACTACGCGTACATCGAGGACTATCGCGCCCAGATGCAGTACATCAAGGATCAGTCCTTCTATCTGCCCACCTGGGACGAGCTGAGCGCGTTCATCGACGGCGCGCTCTACCTGCCCGACCACGCGGTGATCATCACCGACGACGACGCCGATCCGAGCTGGCTCACGATGGCCTCGCCGATCAACGAGCAGCTGCAGCTCATGGCGACCTCCTTCGTGATCACGGGATCGGGCGTCCCCACGCAGAACCGCTTCATCCTGCAGCGGTCCCACACCCACGACATGCATCATGCGGGAGCCAACGGCAAGGGCCAGATGGTGAACCTGACCGCTCCCGAGATCGCCGCAGACATGACCGCCTCGGCGGCCGCGCTGGGCGGCGTCAAGGAAGTGATGGCGTACCCGTACGGGCACAACAACGAGACCTCGCACGAGGGCCTGCGCCAGGCGGGCTTCGAGATGGCCCGCACGATCGAACAGGGCTACGTCTCGGTGGGCAGCGACAAGCTCACCCTCCCCTGCGTGCGCATCAACTACGGCATGGGCGTCGCCGCTCTCAAGAAGCAGATCGGCTGACGCCGGCGCGAGAGCCGCAGAGACCAGAAAGAACTGACAGAGCACGCACAGGAGTTGCCCAACTCCGCCTCGGTAGGCTGAGACGGTTCTGTCCCTGACCGATCGCGAGCGCATCCCCATGGATCTTTCCGTCATCGTTCCCACCTTCAACGAAGGCGGGAACGTCGCAGAGCTGGTCCGCCGCATCGGTGCGGCTCTCCACGACGTCGACTTCGAGGTCGTCTTCGTCGACGACTCCACCGACGACACGCCCGCGACCATCCAGGCCGTCGCCGCAGCGACGGAGTTCCCGGTGCGACTGATCCATCGCGATGAGCCGGAGGGCGGATTGAGCGGTGCGGTCCTCGAGGGCTTCCGCAACGCCCAGGCCCGCTGGTGCCTGGTCATGGACGGCGACCTGCAGCATCCGCCCGAGGACATCCCGCGCATGCTCGACCGCGCCGCCCTCGGCGACGTCGACATCGTCGTCGCCTCTCGCTACGTCGCTGGCGGGACGGCGGGCGGCCTCGCCGGCGCCACGCGCACCGCGGTCTCGCGGACCTCGACGCTGCTGACGAAGGCGATGTTCCCGCGGAAGCTCCACGGCTGCACCGACCCGATGACCGGCTTCTTCCTCGTCGACCGCGACACCGTCGATCTCGACGACCTCCGCCCGCGCGGCTTCAAGATCCTGCTCGAGATCCTCGCGCGCCGTCAGATGCGCATCGGCGAGATCCCGTTCGCGTTCGCGACCCGCTTCGCCGGTGAGTCCAAGGCCACCTTCAGCCAGGGCATGCGCTTCCTGACGCAGCTGGCGATGCTGCGCTTCGGCCGCATGTCGGCGTTCGCCCTCGTCGGCGGTGTCGGGGCGATCGCGAACCTGGTGATCATGTGGGGCCTGATCCACCTCGGCATGAACTACCTGACGGCCGCGATCATCGCGAGCGAAGTGACGATCATCGGCAACTTCCTGCTGCTCGAGTACCTCGTCTTCGCCGACATGCGCTCCGAGTCCGGCCAGATGTGGGTGCGTTTCCTCAAGTCGTTCGCGTTCAACAACGTCGAAGCCGTCGTCCGCATCCCGATCATCCCGCTGCTCGTGCAGGGCGCGCACATCCCGAGCGTCCTGGCGGCAGCGATCACACTCGCCGCGGCGTTCGTGGTGCGCTTCGTCTACCACGCGCTCTGGGTCTACGCCCCGAAGAACAAGTCCACCTCCCGGGTGGCGACCCGGGGCGTCACCCGCGCGGCCGAGCGTACGCTGGAATCATGACCTCCGAGAACACCCCGATCACGATGTTCGGTGCCGATTGGTGCCGCGACTGCGTCCGTACCAAGAAGCAGCTCGACGAGCTGGGTGTGCCGTACACCTACGTCGACCTGGTCGCCGACCCCGCCGCGGCGGACGTCGCCCGCGAGATCTCCGGTCGCACGAACATCCCCGTCGTCGTCTACCCCGACGCCTCCCACCACGTCGAGCCGACCAACGCCGACGTCGAGGCGAAGCTGCGCGAGCTCTCCCTCATCTGAGGGGCGTCGGCGAGACGACGCGACATCGCGTCGCACCTTTTCGGGAACTGCGTCTCATCCGGTCGTAAGCTGGAGGCCCGCGCGCGAGCGCGACCACCGCTTCGAAGGAGAACGCCGTGACCGCAGAAGCTCCGAGCGCACCGAAACGGTCCACAGTCGCGCCCACCCTCGACGATGACGTGCGCGCCGATCTGGATGCCGCGATCACAGCTCTGCGCACAGGACAGCGCGCGTGGCGCGCACTCACTCTCGCCCAGCGGCGCACGTTGCTGCAGCGCGTGCGCGTCGCGACGTCCGCGGTCGCAGCGGAATGGGCGGATACGGCATCCGTGTCGAAGGGCCTCGCCCCCGGACACCCGCTCCGCGGCGAGGAGTGGCTGTCGGGCCCGTACGCGGCCATCGTCGCACTCGACGCCTACGCCGACACGCTCCGGGCTCTCGCCGTCGGACGCTCGCCGCTGGACGGCGTCCGTATCGGCGCGGCTCCCGGAGACCGCACGGTCGTGCACACCTCGCCGCTGTCGGCGACCGACGCCCTGCTGCTGTCGGGCTACGCCACCGAGGTCTGGCTGCAGCCGGGGGTGGATGCCGCGACGGCGCGCCGAGAGGCGGGGCTCGGCCAGCTCGATCCGGCGAGCGCGGGTGGCGTCGGGCTCGTGCTGGGTGCCGGCAACATCACCTCCATCCCGTACCTCGATGTGCTGTACGAACTGCTGGCGTCCAACCGTGTCGCAATGCTGAAGGTCAATCCGACGCAGGACGCGCTCGTGTCCGTCTTCGAGCGGGCGCTGGCACCGCTCATCGAGCCCGGATTCCTGCGGATCGTCCGCGGTGGCGGCGACGTCGGCGCCTACCTCACTCAGCATCCGGAGATCGACCACGTCCACATCACGGGGTCGGAGGCGACGTTCCGCTCCATCGTCTGGGGCCCGTCGCACACCCCCGCCGCCGCCGGTGCCGCCACACGGCGCCGCCGCGACGGCAGGCCGCTGCTGAAGAAGCCGATCACGGCCGAACTGGGCGGCGTCTCGCCGATCATCATCGTGCCGGGGAGGTGGTCGAACGCCGACCTGCGCTTCCAGGCCGAGCATGTCGTCACCATGCGTCTGCACAACAGCGGTCACAACTGCATCGCCGGGCAGGTCGTGCTGCTCTCGGACGATTGGGAGCAGCGCGACGCGTTCCTCGATGAGCTGCGCGCCGCGTACGACAGGGCGCCGTCCCGTCCGGTCTGGTACCCGCAGAGTCAGGGAAAGCTCGACGCGGCCCGCACCTCCTACCCGGATGCCGCGTGGTGCGGCGGCGGCACGCGCGCCCTCGTCGAAACGAGCCCGGCCGACGCCGGGGCCCTCGAGACGACGGAGTACTTCTCGCCGGTTCTCGGGGTGGTAGCCCTGCGCGGAACGGGCCAGGAGTTCCTCGACAACGCCGTGGCGCATGCCAACGAGCGCCTCGTGGGAACCCTCGGCGCCAACGTGCTGATCGATCCCGAGACGCAGAAGGCTCTGGGCGACGGGTTCGAGAGGGCGCTCGCCGACCTCCGCTACGGCACGGTCGCGGTGAACGCATGGACGGCCTTCGGCTTTCTCACACCGACCGCCACCTGGGGCGCCTTCCCCGGCGGCACCCTCGAGGACGCGCCCAGCGGCATCGGCGTCGTGCACAACGCCCTGCTGCTCGACCACGTCGAACGCACGGTCGTGCGGGGACCCTTCCGACCGTTCCCCCGCTCGGCGTCTTCGGCGATGCGGGGCTACGGGCTGTCGGTGCTGCCGAAGCCGCCGTGGTTCGTCACGTCGCGCACAGGCGCTGCCGTCTGCGAGGGCTTCACCCGCTTCCGCATCGACGGCAATCCGGCCAAGATGGCGCTCACCCTCGTCAAGGCCTTCGGCGCATGAGCCCGCGACGGGCAGCGACGGGCGGCGCCCCCGACGCCGACTACGTGATCGTCGGAGCGGGTTCGGCGGGCGCCGGGCTCGCGGCCCGACTCACGGAAGACCCCGCCGTCAGCGTGCTGCTGCTCGAAGCCGGCCCCACCGATGCCGCCCTCGAACTGCACGTGCCGGCGGCATTCTCGACGCTGTTCCGCGGTCGCTACGACTGGAACTACGACACGGTCCCCCAGCGGGAGCTCGAGGGGCGCACGATCTACTGGCCGCGCGGCAAGACCCTGGGCGGATCGTCATCGCTGAACGCCATGATGTGGATCCGCGGGTTCGCGGCCGACTACGACGCGTGGGCGGAGGCCGCCGGCGACACGTGGTCGTGGGACGCCCTCGCCGCGTACTTCGTACGGGCGGAGGCCACCCAGGACGCCGCCGATGCCACCCAGGGCACCGGCGGGCCGCAGCCCGTCGAGCACCAGCGCGACCCCCGACCGCACACGGCCGCGTTCCTCCAGGCGGCGCGGGAGCTGCGGCATCCGGTCACTCCGGCGAACCTCCCGACACGGCAGGGCTTCTCGCAGACGATGGTCACGCAGCATCGCGGAGCCCGGGCCTCGACCGCCGACGCCTACCTGCGCCCGGCGCGCAGGCGCCCGAACCTGCGTGTGCTCACCGATGCGCTGGTGCGGCGGGTCACCTTCGCCGACGACGACACGGATGCGGCGCCACGGGCGACGGGCGTCTACGTCGACCTCGGCGGCATCACCCGGCACGCCCGTGCCCGTCGCGAAGTCATCCTCTGCGGCGGCGCGATCAACACCCCGCAGCTTCTGATGCTGAGCGGCATCGGGCCCGCCGACCACCTCGCCTCCCACGGCATCCGCGTTCGCGTCGACGCGCCGCAGGTGGGCGAGAATCTGCAGGACCATCTGGTCGCCGGTCTCGCGCCCGCGGCGCGCGGGGGAACGCTCTACGGAGCGCGCAGGCCCGCCCAGCTCGCCCGCTACCTGAGCGCCCGGCGCGGCATGCTGAGCTCCAACGTCGCCGAAGCGTACGGCTTCGTGCGCACGGCCGTGGCCGATCGCACCGACGCGCCCGCCGACCTGCCCGACATCGAGATCATCTTCGCGACGGCGCCGTACGTCGGCGAAGGCCTGGTACCGCCGCCCGCGGAGGGCATCACGGTGGGCGCGATCCTGCTGCAGCCGCGGAGTCGCGGTACCATCCGCCTCGCCTCCAGCGACCCGACGGATGCCGCGATCATCGATCCCGCGTATCTGACCGACCCCGCAGGCATCGACGCCGAGACCCTGCGCGCCGGCCTCGCGGAGTGCGAGCGCCTCATCGAGGCCCCGGCACTGCGCGCCGTGACGACGGGCGGCTGGGTGCAGCCGGTCGGTGGCGAGCGGATGAGCGCGGCGGAGCGGATCGAGCTGTCACTGCGGCGCTACTCCCACACGCTCTACCATCCGGTCGGGACGGCGCGGATGGGGCTCGACGCGGCATCCGTCGTCGACTCCGACCTGCGGGTGCGGGGCGTCGACGGCCTGCGGGTCGCGGACGCGTCGATCATGCCGACGGTCATCCGCGGGCACACGAACGCGCCCGCCATCATCATCGGCGAGCGCGCCGCCGATCTGATCCGCGGCATCTGAGCGCACGGATCGGATCAGCGGGCGATCGAGATCAGCGCCCGGCGCGTCGCGGTCCGCCGTTCTGGCGGACGACGGAGCCGACCATGAGCTTTCCGCCGCCGGTGCCACCGCCGTGCGAGGCACGACGGCCGGTGGCGCGGGCGTTTCCGGATGCCGCGGGCTGCGCCGACCGCTCGGCAGGGCGGTGGTCGCGAGCAGGACGCTGCTCGCGCCCGGCGGCGGAGCGCTCGGCGGCCGGACGACCGGAACGGTCGGTGCGAGGCTGACCCGCCTGCGCTCCCTGACCGGCGCCGCGGCCACCACGGCCGCCCTGACCACGAGCGCCGCCCTGATTCTGGGCGCCTTCGCGCGCGGCGCGCTTGCGCTGTGCGTTGGCGCCCTGGCTGCGACCGCCGCCGCCCTGGCCACGGCCGGGCTGCTCGGCCTTCGGCGCGGGAGCGACATAGGGGGCGACCTCGCCGACGAGCGCGGTGACCTGGGGCGAGGTCGGCGTCACGGGCACGGGGGTCGCGGTGATCGCCGCCTTGCGGAGGAGGTCCTTGACGTCCTTCTCCTGACCGGGCAGCACGAGTGTGACGACCGAGCCCTCGGCGCCGGCGCGGGCGGTGCGGCCGGAGCGGTGCAGGTACGCCTTGTGCTCCATGGGCGGGTCGACATGGATGACGAGTTCGACGTCGTCGACGTGCACGCCGCGCGCCGCGACGTCGGTCGCGACGAGCACCTTGGCGGCACCGGAGCTGAAGGCGGCGAGGTTTCGGTCGCGGGCGGGCTGCGAGAGGTTGCCGTGCAGGTCGACCGAGGGGATGCCCTGCGACGTCAGCTGCTGCGCGAGCTTCTTGGCGTGGTGCTTCGTGCGCATGAAGAGGATGCGACGGCCGGTGCCCGAGGCGAGCGTACGCACGAGCTCCTTCTTCTCCTCGACGCCACCGACGTGGAACACGTGGTGGGTCATCGCGGCGACGGGCGAGTTCGCCTCGTCGACCGAGTGGAGCACCTCGTTCTGCAGGAAGCGCTTCACGAGCTTGTCGACGCCGTTGTCCAGCGTCGCGCTGAACAGCAGACGCTGGCCGTCGCGCGGGGTCTTGTCGAGAATGCGCGTGACCGAGGGCAGGAAGCCGAGGTCGGCCATGTGGTCGGCCTCGTCGATGACGGTGATCTCCACGGCATCCAGCTTGACGAAGCCCTGCGAGATGAGGTCTTCGAGACGGCCGGGGCAGGCGACGATGATGTCGACGCCGGCCTTGAGCGCGGCGACCTGACGGTTCTGGTTGACGCCGCCGAAGATCGTCGTGGTCGTCATGCCGTACGCGGCCGCCAGGGGCTCGAGGGTCGCGTTGATCTGCGTCGCGAGCTCTCGGGTCGGCGCCAGCACGAGCCCGAGAACGCGGCCGGAGCGGCGGGTGCCGCCGGCGAGCGGGCCGCCGAGGCGGGCCGCGAGCGGAATCGAGAAGGCGAGGGTCTTGCCCGAGCCGGTCTTGCCGCGGCCGAGCACGTCACGACCGGCGAGTGTGTCGGGCAGGGTGTCGACCTGGATGGGGAACGCGGTGGTCTTGCCGTCCTTCGCGAGGACGTCGAGGAGGGGGGCGGGCACGCCGAGCGCGCCGAAGGTGATGTCAGACATGGTGGTGTTTCTGGGCACGGGGGCCCGGATCGGTGGCCTCTGCGCGGATGCGCACAGGGTCGCCGTACGAAGAATGTCAGCCGATCATCCGGTCAGAACCGGGCGGCGAGGGAAGCGTTCTACGACGCGAGAAGCACCCGAGTGGTGCCGCAAGTGGTTCCAGCCTACCAGCGCCGCCGGTTCTCCGGCGGCGGAGCCACGGCATCCACCCCGCCGGTGTCCCACTTTCTGTCGCCCGCACCCCGCTCGGGAGACAGAAAGTGGGACACCCGCCGCCGACAGTGGGACACGGCGTGCGGGGGTGGGGGTGTCAGGTGGCGAAACGGTCGGTGGCTGCGCGGAGGGCGCGAGCGATGCCCGGCTCGGATGCCGCGTGGCCCGCGTCGTCGACGACGACGAACTCGGCCTCCGGCCAGGCCCGGTGCAGATCCCACGCCGTCATGATCGGCGTGCAGATGTCGTACCGGCCCTGCACGATGACCGCGGGGATGCCGCGGATCGCGCCGACGTCGTCGATGAGCTGCCCTTCGCGCAGCCACCCGCCGTGCATGAAGTAGTGGTTCTCGATGCGCGCGAACGCGACCGCGGTGGCCGCATCGGTCATCGAGGCGACGAGGTCCGGGTCGGGATGCAGCGTCAGCGTCGACATCTCCCACGTGGTCCACGCGATCGCGGCCGGCTCGTGGACGGCGGGATCCGGGTCGGTGAGCCGGCGATGATACGCCTCGATCAGCCGCGAGCGCTCCAGAACCGGGATCGGTGCCAGATAGCTCTCCCACCGGTCGGGGAAGATCGCCGCGGCGCCCCCCTCGTAGAACCACTCCAGCTCGTGGCGTCGCAGGGTGAAGACGCCGCGCAGGACGATCTCGCTCACGGCATCCGGATGGCATTGGGCGTAGGCCAGCGCGAGCGCCGAGCCCCACGAGCCGCCGAAGACCTGCCACGTCTCGATGCCGAGGTTGCGTCGCAGCAGCTCGATGTCGGCGACCAGGTGCCAGGTGGTGTTGAACCGCGGGTCGGCGTCGGGTGCGCTCATGTGGGGCGTGGACTTTCCGCACCCGCGCTGGTCGAACAGCACGATCCGGTACTTCTCCGGGTCGAAGAACCGCCGGTGCCACGGGGAGGTGCCCGAACCGGGACCCCCGTGCAGGAACACGACCGGCTTGCCGTCGGGGTTGCCGGACTGCTCCCAGTAGACGCGCTGCCCGTCGCCGGCCAGCAGGTATCCGCTCTCGTACGGCTCGATGTCGGGGTAGAGGATGTCGTCCAGGTGGGCGGGGCCGTTCACAGTTCTCCTCCCGACACCGAGAAGGTGTCACAGGCTCCGAGCCCGTTCTGATATCCCGCCGTGAACCAGCGCTGCCGCTGGGCGCTCGAGCCGTGGGTCCAGGTCTCGGGGTTGACGCGGCCCGACTGGGCCTGGATGTTGTCGTCGCCGACGGTGGCCGCGGCGTCCAACGCGTCGCGCAGTTCCGCGTCGGTGGGCCGCTGGAGGTAGGCGACACCGTTGACGTCCTTCGCCTCCGTCGCGTCGGCGATCCACGCGCCGGCGTAGCAGTCGGCCTGCAGTTCGGTGCGCACCCCGTTGCTGGCCGGGCCGGTCCCGTCGTTCGGGTAGCGGTCCATGATGCCGGTCAGCTGCTGGATGTGGTGACCGTACTCGTGGGCGAGGACATACAGCTGGGCGAGGCTGCCGGCCTGCGCGCCGAACTGGCTGCGCAGCACGCCGAAGAACGTCGGGTCGACGTAGATGGTCTCCTCCGGCGGGCAGTAGAACGGACCGGTCGCGTTCGAGGCGGTGCCGCAGCGGGTTGAGGCGGCACCGTCGACGATGATCAGCTGCGGCGCGCGATAGCCCTGCACGTGCGTGGACCAGTACACGTCGAGCGCCTTCTGCCCGAAGACCAGGCGGCAGTCGTCGTTCGCGTTGGCGTCCGCGCCGGTGTCGCAACCCTGGATCGCCGAGTCCTGCGCGGTGCCGCCGGCGCCGCCGAGCAGGCTCGTGACGTCGCCGCCGGTGAAGAGGATGAGCAGCAGCACGGCGATGCCGCCGAGCCCGGCGAGCCCGCCGCCGGCGACGGCTGCGGTGCCTGGCCCGCGGCCTCGGCGCCGTGCGGTCGTGCCTCCCAGCTCTGCATTGCTGTTGAAGGTCATGCCCCACCGTATCGTCCCGTGACGCGTCGCCGTAGGCTCGAGGCATGGATGCGACGACAGTCACCGTGACCGGAGCCGGCGGACAGATCGGCTACGCGCTGCTGTTCCGCATCGCCGCCGGCGCCATGCTGGGGCCCGATCGCCCGGTGCGCCTGCGCCTGCTGGAGATCCCGCAGGGCCTGAAGAGCGCGGAGGGCGCGGCGCTCGAACTGCAGGACTGCGCGTTCCCGCTGCTCGCGGACGTCGAGATCACCGACGACCCGCGCGTCGCCTTCGACGGAGCGAACCTCGCAATGCTCGTCGGGGCGCGCCCGCGCGGCGCCGGCATGGAGCGCGCCGACCTGCTCGCGGCCAACGCGGGCATCTTCGGACCGCAGGGCGCGGCGCTCAACGAGGTCGCCGCCGGCGACATCCGCGTCGTGGTGGTGGGAAACCCCGCCAACACCAACGCGCTGATCGCCGCGGCAGCCGCGCCCGACATCCCGGGCGAACGCTTCGCCGCACTGACTCGGCTGGATCACGATCGGGCCCTCGCCCAGCTCGCCGCCGCTCTGGAGGCGCCCGTGGCGGCGGTGCAGGGCGTCGCCATCTGGGGCAACCATTCCGCGACGCAGTTCCCGGACGTCGCCCACGCGAGCGTGGACGGTCGTCCGGTGCTCGACGCGCTGGCGGAGAAGCTCGGCGGGGCGGATGCCGCGGCATCCTGGCTCGACGACGTCTTCGTGCCCCGCGTCGCCAAGCGCGGGGCGGAGATCATCTCGGTGCGCGGCTCGTCCTCGGCGGCCTCCGCGGCCAACGCCGCGATCTCCCACGTCCGCGATCTCGTCCACGGCACGGCGAACGGGTGGACCTCGGCGGCGGTGCTCTCCCACGGCGAGTACGGCGTGCCGGCGGGGCTGTACTCCTCGGCACCCGTCACGAGCGATGGCACGGCTTTCCGCGTCGTGGAGGGGCTCGACCTCGACGCCCGCGGCCGCGCACGCCTGGACGCCTCCGTCGCCGAGCTCGTCGCCGAGCGCGACGCGGTGCGGGCCCTCGGCGTGATCTGAGTCGACCGTGACCGACCTCACGTGGCTGATCGCCGGCATCGCGGTCATCGGCGTCTCGACGGTGCTCGCGCGCCGACTGGGTGTCGCCGGCCCGCTCATCCTCGTCGCGATCGGGCTCGTCGCCTCACTCCTGCTGCCCGAGTTCTCGGTGCCCCCGGAGCTGATCCTCGTCGGCATCCTGCCCCCGCTGCTGTACGCGTCGGCGGTGCGCCTGCCGGCGATCGAGTTCCGCCGCGACGCCCTGCCGATCGCCGGGCTCGCCGTCATCCTCGTCGTCATCAGCGCCCTCGCGCTGGGAACGCTGTTCTTCTTCGCGATCCCGGGACTGAACTTCGCCCTGGCCGTCGCGCTCGGGGCGATCATCAGCCCCACGGATGCCGTGGCCACCTCCATCGCGAAGAAGCTGGGCATCTCCCCGCGCGTCATCACGATGCTCGAGGGTGAGAGCCTGCTCAACGACGCGACGGCGCTCGTGCTGCTGCGCAGCGCCGTCGCGGCATCCGCAGCGGGATTCTCGCCGGGCAGCACGATCGGCGCCTTCGCCTGGGGCGTGCTCGTCGCCGTCGTGATCGGCGTCGCGGTGGGCCTGCTGACCCTGCGGGTGCGGCGGTGGATCGGCGAGCCGGTGGCGAACACCGCCGTCGGCTTCATCGTGCCCTTCGTCGCCTACCTGCCCACGGAGCACCTCGGCGGGTCGGGACTGGTCGCGGCGGTCGCCGCCGGCATCACCGCCGGCCAGGGCGCCGCGCGATGGTCGACTCCCGAGCAGCGCGTGTCGGACGAGCTGAACTGGCACACGCTCGAGCTGCTGCTGGAGGGCGCGGTCTTTCTCATCATGGGGTTGGAGTTGCGCGACATCGTCAGCGCCAACGTCCAGAAGCACAGCGGTGTGGGCGTGGGGATCGGCCTCGCCCTCGCCGCCCTCGCGATCGTGCTCGCGGTGCGGGCGCTGTATGTGTCGGGGCTGGTGACGCTGATCGGTCGTCGCGCCCGCCGGATGCAGCGCGACAGACTGCAGGCCTTCAGCGATCGGCTGGACGCCTTCGACGTCGAGAAGGGCGACCTCCGCGACCTGCGCCCGCAACCGGGCGAGAACCCGAACGCGGCGCCGCGCCGCGGCGGACTCGTCCGCCGCACGACCGGTCGTGCGGCGGGGAGCGTCGCGAGGCGATGGGCGCAGCGCACGCCGGATGCGGCGTCCGCTCAGCGCCGGGTCGAGGGTGTGCGCGCCCGCGTGGGACGCGTCCTGAACGACATGGACTACTACCAGGCATCCCCGCTCGGCTGGAAGGAGGGCGTCGTCATCGTCTGGGCCGGGATGCGGGGCGTCGTCACCCTCGCCGCCGCGCAGACGCTCGACCCGGAGACGACACCCGCCCGCGAGCTCCTGATCCTCATCGCTTTCGTCGTCGCGCTCGTGAGTCTGATGGTCCAGGGCCTCAGTCTGCCGTGGGTGATCCGCATGCTGCGCATTCCGTCGGCCGCCGGCGACGGCAGTAGCAGCGAGGAGGCCGAGCGTCTCGCCGACGAGCTGCGGGAGGCCGCGCTGGCGCACCTGCGCACACCCGGGCTCGCCGATTCCTCGGGCCAGCCGTTTCCGCCCGAGGTGCTCTCCAAGCTCGCCGAGCGCATGAGCAGCCCTCCGATCGAGGCGCCCGAGATCAGCACCGCGAGTGTCATCGACCTGCGGATCTCCCTGATCGAGGCCATGCGCGAGCGTCTCGTCGACGTATCCAGCGAGGGGTCGTACTCCTCGGCGACGCTCCGACACGCTCTCGCGCAGCTGGACGCCGACCAGCTCAGCATCCAGCTGCGACGCGACCCCGACGACTGAACCGGATCGCGCAGCGGATCGGCTCGCGTGTCGGCGCGGTAGGACACAATGGATGCCGTGAGCACCGATCAGCCGGACGACCAGCGCGCCCCCGCCGACTACGCCGAGTCGGTCGCGCTTCCCGCCGTGACCTCGGCCGTGCCGGTCGTGGTGTCCGGCACCGACTGGTGGGCCGCTCGTCCCGCCGGCTCACGCCTGGTGGGACTCGTCGTCGCGCGCGACGATCTGCCCTCGGTGATCGCGCAGCGTGACGCCCTCGCAGACTTCGGGGTGCCGATCGAGGGCTTCCGTCATCCCGCCCCCGAGACCGGGGAGAGTTGGGCCGAGCGCCTCAACCGCCTCTTCGGCCGTCTCGTGTCGGGCGACGTCGTCGTCGTCGCCGACAAGCATGCCCTCGGTCGCACGGTCGACGAGGAGACGCACGCCATCGCCGAGCTGCGGCGCCGCGGCATCATCGTGAAGGTGCTGGGCCACTACCGCAGCTGAGCGTCAGGCCGCGTCAGCCGCGCCCCACGACGATGCGGCGACGATCGCGTCGAAGAAGCGCAGCATCGCGTGCGGGATGTCACCGAGCGGCGTCGACATGTTCACCAGCGCGACTTGTTTGCTGTTCGGAACGGTGTACCAGTAGCGCGCGACCAGACGTCGCTGCACGGCCGACTGCCCGTCCTCCTCGATCACCTGCGTGCTCACGGCGTGCAGACGCAGCACCGCCGAGCCGGCGGCATCCATTCGTGTCGCCGTCTCCAGATCGGGCTCGCGGGTGTGGGGCAGGCTCAGCTCGAAAGCGCGCATCACCGACTCGGGAGCCGTTCCCACGGCAGGCGTGATCGTGATCGGGGTGTGGACCGTGATGGCGACAGGAGTTGGCACGCCCGGCGCGATCTCGCGGCAGATCAGCAACAGGCGTGCCGAGGCCTCGCGCGCTGCGGCAGCCGCATCGTCCAATCCGGACTGGATACGGCGACGGAGCAGCGGCGCATCGTCCGCGGGCCCGACGATCTCCCGGGCGAGCGACGCATTGTGATCGCGAGCCGCGTCTTCGTCTCGCGGGTCCACCGAGATCCACTCCCCCGGCAGGCGGAAACGCAGCTGTGGGCCGACGCTTTCACTCATTGCCGACCGGCGAGCCGGCGAACATCAGCGGCGCTGAGCTCGAGGAACTCCTCGGCCCCTCGACCACCCACGGTCTCCGCGACCGCCGCCATGACGGGAACTCCCGACGATCCCAGCACGACGCGGTCGGTATGGTCGGCCGGCGAGCCCTCGACAGCGGCGAGGGTGAGGTCCTTTCCTGCCAAGTCCGGGTCGTTGGCTGCCACGCGCGCGACGCGGGTGACGTCGTCGGCAACGGCCGGAGCGCTCGTGTCGTCGACGAACATCCACACCACGATCTTCTCGTTGGTGGGCAGACCGGGGTGCTGCACTTCCACGAGCGCACCGTTGAGACCAGCCTCGCGGCCGAGCCGGTCGGACACATCCTTTTCATTCATTCCCGAACATCCCGTCAGAATCAGCGCGAGGACTGCGGTGGCAGCCATCGCGTGCCAGAGTCGATTCCTGGACATCTCTCGTCACCTCTCTGCCGCTGCGTTCACCCGCGCACGTAGACCTCTTCGTGCACGTGCTCCGTGGTTCCGACCGCGTTGCCGGCGAAGAAGATCTCGTCTCCGGGGCGCACGTCGGGGACCACGTCGTCCGCGAGCTCACCGTACATCGTCGAGTCGTGTATCCGCGGGTCGACGGGATGGAAGGTCTGCCAGTTCGGCCCGGGAACGTCGTCACGACCGTACCCGACGAGCTCCAGGTGGTGCACCGGATCCCAGACGTTGTTGACCTGTGTGACGCGCACCGACGGATCGATCGCGTCGGCATACTTGTCGATGGCCGACCCGGCCGTCACCACGGACTGCACGCGCCCGTCGAGGGCCGGATCGGTGGCGATGTCGCCGGCCATCATCCCACCGAGGCTCCACCCCGTGAGCATGATGGGTGCATCGCTGTCGAACACACCCGCCCGGCGCATCGCGTCGTACACCGCGCGTTCGTACTGCGTATGCACGGAGGGATTCAGGGCGAGCATCGCATCGGTGGAGAGGTCATTGAGTCCTCCGTGCTCGTTGAAGGGGCTCCAGTTCTGGGTGCTCGGCAGCTGCACCCGCCAGGCCACGACCTTTCCGTCCTGCATGATCGCGACCACCCGGATGTGCGTCGAGTCCTGCCCACCGCGAACGTCCTGCCTCCCGACATCCTCGAACAGGTCTCCGTAGTCGGCCGGGGCTTCACCGTGGGCGTCGGGGGCGGCCGGCGACCGGTCGAAGGTCTTGGACGCATCGTCCACGTGTCGAGGCTGGCGCGAAGAGCTGCCGTCGCGCAGGGTGAACAGAAGCAGGAGGGAGCCGACGATCAGTACCGCGAGCACCGCGAGGGCGATCCAGCCGATCACGGCAGCGATCGCTGCGAGCAGGGCGACCACGATGACGATCGCGACGAGGATCACGACGATCGCCACCAGAACCGCCAACAGCTGGCCGAGGAACTCGAGCACGCCCTTCAGCACGTTGGCGGCCCAGTCGCCGATCCACTTGGCAGCGCCCTCCCAGAACTGGTTCCAGTTGTCGTACGCCGAATCGCTGTCGCCCTCGATGGCCGTTTCGATCTTGGCGATCGCGGCGTCGGCGATCGCGCGCAGGCGGTCACGAGCGGAGGAGAGCTGCTGCCGGGCATCCTGCAGCTGGGCGTAGGCGTTCGACTCGGACTGACGCAGGCGCCGCAGATCGTTCTCGATCTCGTCGATCTGATGTTGCGGCGCGTCGACGGCCTCGGCGCGCAGCAGGTCGCCCTCGCGCCGTGAGATGTCGTTCGGTAACGTCGCCGACCTCTGGTCGTAGTATTCCGCCGTGGCGATCGCCGCGCGGGCGTCCTTCTGGATGGGGCGCAGATCCGCGGCGTAGGTCTGCAGGGCCTCCCCGGTGTTGCGGTATCTCGTGCGGGCCTTGTTGAGCGATCGCGCGACCTCCGTCGCGGTACGGGCCAGGGCATCCGTGGACTGCGAGATCTGCCCGTCGATGAGTCCTCGGAGCGACTGCGCCGCCTGCTCGATCGCTGCCGCCGCCGTGACGAGGTCGGCCGCGCGGGGGTCGAGCTGGTCGGGGTTACCGAGAAGGACATCCTCGAACTCAACCGAGATGGCGCTCATCAGCCCTCCCCCTCGCCGTCGGTCTGCGTCTCGGGCGCGGCCTCTTGCGCCTGCCGCGCGAGTTCGTCGTCAACCTCGGTCATGCTGTCGACGATCGCATCGATGCTGTCGCGCAGGAACTGCAGCTTCTCGGTGAGCTTTCCCCGGTTGTAGTCCCAGTTGTCGGCGAAGTCTCGGACCTTGCCGGCAAGACGATCCTCGCCGGTGAGGACGGCAAGGTCGTCCCCGACCGTTCCGGCCGACCCGAATGTCGAGAGCGCCTCATCGACGCGCACGCGCGCGGCGCGCAGGGCGTCGAAGTCGAGCTGCACATCTGTCATCGTCATCCCCCAAGGTTCGCGAGGCCCTCCACCTGCACACTCGGCGCACCGGCGCGAGGTGGAAGGCCTCGTGAACCTGCGGGGCGCGCGAGCGCCCCGCAGGTTCCCGATCACTGACCGAGCTGGCTGGCGAGCTGCTCGTCGGTGGACTGCAGGGCCTGAGCGGCCTTCTCGAGGAACGAGGCCATGCCCTCGATGCCCTGGACCGTCTTGGTCGCACCGGTCGTGAACTCGGTGTAGGAGGCGTCGAAGGCGCCCGAGGCGCGGCTCGTGGTGAAGCCGTCCTGGACGAGCTGAGCGACGAGCTGACGCAGGCGCTGCAGGTTCGCCTCGAGCTCGTTCTGTCCGTCACGCAGGCGCGAGGCGGCCGAGTTCATCTGGTCGTAGGTGACATTCAGATTGGCCATGAGGGCCCCTTTCATCTGGCCCGGCCGGTGTGCCGGGAGGTCTTGTTGTTTCGAAGATAGGCGGCGTCGCGGCCGGTGACCATGGGGAGAACTCCCCATGAGCGCCCGCGCGCCCGGCCCACCGCGGTCATGTCTGCGCCCCCGAGGAGGCGAGGGTACCCGACTCGACGCCGACCGGGACGTCCCCGACCACCAGCGGGAACTGGATGCGCACGGTCTTGCCGCGATGAGCCAGGATTCCGCGTCCCACCGGGAGCTCGCCCCGCACCAACCGGGGGAACGGCGTCTTGAGAACGACCTCGCCGTCGATCGTCTCCGGCTGCAGCACGACGCCGCGCCGCGCCGCCTTGATCTCGCCGAGCAGCCCGAAATTCGTCGTCCACTCGCTCATCTCCCCGACCACGACGAAGAACACCTCACCGCGACCGGCGCGTTTGACGAGCGTGGAGAGGTTCATCTCGATGATCGACGTGGCGAACTCTCCGATGCCCTCCAGCACGACCAGCGGCACGGGTCCGCCCGCCTGGGCGCGGTCGGCCGCCTCATCGACGGCGCCGAGCACCGCCATGGCCGCCGAGGGAGACTCGGCGGTCGCGGTCCACGCGACGACGTCCTGCACGGGCGATCGACGGTCGCCGATGTAGAACGCGGGCGTGTCGGGCCGCGCGCGCAGCGTCTGCCGCGCGATCGCGGCGGCGGCGGTCGAACGGCCCGCGCCGGGCGAGCCGGCGACGATGAACGTGCCGTGGGCGTCGATGCCGAACGGACCGAGGTCGAGATCGGACAGCCCGATGGCCACCCCCGTCGGCGTCGCGGGCGGCAGCTCATCGGCCGTGTACTCGGTGGGCAGCGCGCGGATCGCGGGCGCAGCGACCGTGCCGCGGCGGATCATCACCTCGGCCATCCGATCGATCGCCAGCGACTGGTCCTTCGTGCTGGAGGTGCCCCCGATGACGGCGATCTGCGCCTCGTGGTCGTCGACGATGGCCCGACCGGGCGCTGCGTCGACGCCGAGGATGTCACGCGGCATCCCGAGGAGTGCATAGCCGTCTTCGTCGGCCATCCGCAGCACGATGCGGCGTTGGATCATCGCCTGAAGAGAGGTGGGCACGCTCTGGCCGCGGTCGGCGGTGAGGGCCACGTGGATGCCGAGGCCGCGACCGTCGGTGAGCACCCGCTGGAACGCGCGGTAGGCCTCCGCGCGCCCGGACACACCCTCGAACGCGGTGCGGAACGCGGGGAACCCGTCGATGAGCAGCAAGATGCGCGGCTCGTCGGGGCGACCCGCGAGGGCGCGGTACTCGGTCAGGGTGGAGGCACCTGCCGCGGCATACGCGTCACCGCGACGGTCGAGCTCGCTGCGGAGCGTGGCGAACAGGCGATCGATGCGTTCCGTGTCGTCGCCGGAGATGACGGCACCCACGTGCGGCAGCGACTCGAGCATGCGCAGGCCCCCGGTCGCGGCGTCCAGCCCGTAGACGTGGACGGGACCGCCGCGCGGGGTGATCCCGGCCGACACGGCGAGCGTGCGCAGGGTCACCGACTTTCCGGAGCCGCCGGTGCCGAAGATCGCGAGGTGGCCCTCGGTGTCGGGTTCGAAGAAGAACGGCACCTGGTCCTGCCGCTCGGGCACGTCCACGACGCCGAGCACCAGCCGGGCGTCGGTGCGCTGGTGCAGCTTGGTCTGGTCGAAAGTGGTGGCCAGCTCGTCGAGCCACGGCCGACGGGGCGGCGCGATGCGGGCCAGCTGCGCGGCGTCGCCGAAGCGCGCCACGAGCAGCTGCTGATCGTTGGGGCCGAGGTCTTCGGTCTCGGCAGGCGCCTCGACGGCGGGCTTCTCCCACGCCGGCGCGTCGCCGAGCAGGAACGGGCGCACCTCGACGGCGGGTTCGGCTTCGGCCCGGAGGCTCCAGCCTCCCGAGTAGGCCGACTGGAAGAGGTTCATGCGACCGGGACCGGTCTTGGCGATGCCGCGACCGGGGATGCCGGGATCGAACAGGGCGGCCTCCTTCGACCCGATGACGTCGTCGGAGTCGGTCTCGTCGGCCATGCGCAGCGCGACGCGGAGGTTGGTGTTGGCACGCAGGTTGTCCTTGATGACACCGGCGGGGCGCTGCGTCGCCATGATGAGGTGGATGCCGAGCGAGCGCCCGCGCTGGGCGATGTCGACGACGCCGTCGACGAACTCGGGCACCTCCTTGGCGAGTGCGGCGAACTCGTCGATGACGAGGACGAGTGCGGGGGGAGCGTCGGGGTCGGCGGCCTTCTCGAGCTCGAGGAGGTCTTTCGCCTTCTTCCGGTTGAACAGGTGCTCGCGGTGGTGCAGTTCGGCGCGGAGGCTCGTCAGCGCCCGACGGACGAGATGCGGGCTGAGGTCGGTCACGAGGCCCACGCAGTGCGGGAGGCTGACGCAGTCGGCGAAGGCCGAGCCGCCCTTGTAGTCGACGAAGAGGAACGTCACGCGCTCGGGGCTGTACTCGGCGGCCATGCCGAGCACCCAGGCCTGCAGGAACTCGCTCTTGCCCGAGCCGGTCGTGCCGCCGACGAGCGCGTGCGGACCCTGCTGGCGCAGATCGAGGTGCAGAGCGCCCTGCGCGCCCTGTCCGACGAGGGCACGAAGCTTGGGCTGGTAGCCGGCGCCGGAGCGCGTCGCACGGATCGACGCATTCTGCGTCCACCGGTCGATGACGGCGTCGGCGCTGGTCGCCATGTCCGACCCCAACAGCTGTAGCAGGGGGATGGTGCGCGGCACGTCCCCGGCGTCCTCCGCGACATCGCCGATGTCGGTGATGCGGGCCAGGGCCCGGGCCACGACGCCGAAGCGCGCGGCATCCAACGCCTCGACACGCAGGGGGGCGATGACGGTGCCGAGGCGCACGAAGTTGGCGCTCGCCTCCCCGTCGGCGGGAAGCTCGACCCACGTGCGGCAGGCGGCGGGCAGGTCGGACACGCGCGAGGTCGCCCACACCGGGATGACACCGCTGCCGGCGGCACGCTCACTCAGCTGGATGAGCCGACCCCGGTCGACGGGCGCGTCGGGCGTGATGATCACGACGTATGCCGGAAGCGGCATCTCTTCCTCGCGCCCCCGCGACTCGCCGACCTCGGCGCCGGCGGCGGTCGCGGCATCCGTCGCCTTGAGCGCCCGCAGACGCCGCAGCTGCTTCGTGCGGGTGTCGACCAACTCCTCCAGCTCGGCCAGCAGGCGCGAGGCGGTCGCCGCGTTGTCGGCGATGGGGGCCGTGCCGAGGGCGTCCTCGGCGGCCCACGTGTGCGGCAGCCACTTGAGGTCGGCAAGCGCCGCACGGGTGGCCGGGCCGACGAAGGCGACGATGTGGACGTCGGACGGCGCGTGCAGCCCCGCCGTCTGGGCCAGCAGCGCCCGCGCCGTGTCACCGACGCGCGCCGTCGAGCCGGCGATGCCGATCGCGCCGGCCTCGGCCAGCGACTCGAGGATCGGCACGTCGTCGACCTCGCGGAACGCGTCGACGACCTCGTCGAGGCGGTCGACGTACGACGGGATCGCCGCGTCGCGCTTCGTCGACTCGGCGACGGAGTTGCGGCTCGGGGCGGTGCCGTCGCCGAGACGGACGTGCAGGAACGACCAGTGCTCGGGCCGGCGCGTCCACACCAGAGGCCCGGCGGCGAGCGCGTCGGCGCAGATGGGATCGAGCTCGGGCACCTCGCCGCGGCGGACGCGGCGCTCGGTCTCGCGCTCCTGCTCGAGGCGGGTGGACAGGCGGGTGAGCTGCTGCTCGAAGCGGTCTTTGTCGCGCTGCAGCTGCGCGCGGCCCTGCAGGCGCGTCGTCAGCCAGGTGCCGAGCATGAGGAGGGGCGACGCCGCGACGAACACGAGCGCCATCGGATTCTTCATGACGAAGAAGAGCACGACGCCCATGATCACCGGAGCGATCATCGCGAGCCACGGGAACATCTGCGGCGCGGGCGGTGCCGGCAGGTCGGTGCCGGGCAGCTCCTCGCCGAGGTAGCGCGCCTCCACCCGCGGCGAGCGCACGAACGGCACCTGCCGCCACGTGGAGGGCGCCGCCGTGGCGTCGGCGGGAGCCGCCGTGATGCGCAGGCGCGTGTCGCCCAGCACGGCGTCGATCTGGCCGTCGGCGGCCGTCAGGTAGGTGACCGGCGCCCCGTCGACGAGGATGCCGTTGGCGGAGTTCAGGTCGACGAGTTCGGCCCGGCCCTGCCCGACCTCCAGCCGCGCGTGCCGCTTGGAGACCAGCGGATCGTCGAGCACGATGTCGCACTGGGGGTCTCGTCCGATGATGACCACCCCGCGCTGCAGCGGGATCGTGGTGCCGGCGCCGGCACCCGAGGCGATCTCGACGTCGCCGAGTTTCTGCGGCGGCTGATAGCCAGTCGGCACGATGCGCACGGCCGAGCCCGCACCCAGCTGGACGTGCGACACGGATGCCGCGGCATCCAGCACCTCTCCCGGGCCCGGAGCGATCGTGCCGAACGCCTCGAGCGTCACCTCGTCGCCCGCCGCCGCCCCGCCGCCGCGCGGATCGAGCTCGGCGATGGTGCGTGCGAGGTCGCCGACGGTCGCATCGGCATCGGCGTTGATGACGAGATCTTCCGGCTCGCCTCCGGGGCGGACCAGCGTGGTGCGCAGCTTCATCCCTGTTCCTTCCTGCGCGGTGCGTCATCGGCGGCGTCGCGATCGAACGCGGCGGGGTCGTCCAGCATGGCGAGGTCCTCTCGCACCACCAGTCGCGAGGCGACGGCGTGCTCCACCAGGCGCACGCGGCGGTTCGTGGCCGAACTGGTCACGCCGCCGCGCAGGCCCGGCACGCCCTGACGGTCGAGCTTGTCGCAGACGTTGTCGAGCTTGCGATTGAAGCGGGTGATGCTCCAGCCCAGGCGCTGCGCGGCAGCGGCCGAACTGGGCAGCTCGCTCATCCCGGTGCCCTCGCGCCGCAGCACCGGCTCGGCCAGAGCGAGGATCAACAGCTTCTGGCTCGGTGTCAGGGGAACGGCGCCGATCGTCGACTCCCCGTCGAGGACGCTCTCGGCCGCCGTCTCGCGGAAAGCCGGCTGCGCCGTGTGCACGGACAGCTCGTAGGTGGTGGGACCGGCGCTGAAGACGACCGTGGTCACTCCGAACACGATCGGCAGGCGGGCGCCCGGGGCGAGTTGGGCCTGCACCCGCCCCTCCGTGTCGGTGACGGTGGCCGACAGGCGCGAACCGATGTTGACCAGCCACCACAGCCCGGCGGACTGCTCGATCGAGAGGAAGTGGCGGTGCAGGAACCGGTTGTCGTCGATCGCGAGATCGCCCTCCCGGCCGATCGTGAACCGTGTGCCCGACGGCACCGTGATGTACTCGCCCGCGAACTCCACCGTGATGTCGCTGCTCGCAGCATCCGCTGCGGCCTCGTCGAGGGGCGGAACCGTGTCGTGAATGTCGGTCATGGGACGCACTTCCGCATCTCGGTGCCCGCCACGCCGCTCTTGCGGACAAGAGTGACCGCGACGCAGGTGGTGCCACCGGCATCCACGGGAACGGACACCGTGGGCTCGGTGACCTTGCGGACGTCGCCGTTGCCGGCCAGCGTGTACGCGTACCAGAGGTAGCCGTCGCCGTCCTTCGGGTCGGGGTTCGTCCAGGTGAAGACGACGTTGCCGCCCTCGATCCGGCCGGCGAGCTGCGTCACGGCAGGCACGACGTCTTCGAACGGATCCTGCGCGACCGCGGTCGTCGACGGCGTCGGAGACGCCTGCGGCTCGACGGCGGGCGTCAACAGGCTCGCGCCGACGGCGACGGCTCCCACAACGACGACGGCCGCGGCGATGCCCAGACCGATCCACAGACCGCGGCGAGACCGGGGGGTCGCCGTCTCGTCCGCACCGGCAGCGGTCTCCGGGGCGGTCGCCGTGCGTGCGTCCGTGGGATCGAGCGTGTGCGCGGGCAGCGGTGCACCCGTGGCAGGGCGGCGGATGGTCGACGAGGTGTCGATGTCGACCTGCGGGGCGATCGAGACGGGTCCGCGCAGCAGCGTCGGCTCGGCCGTGTCGGCCGGGGCCGCCGCGACGGTGGATGCCGCCGGCAGCGTGCCCGTCGTCTCGGGCGCCCACGGGTTGTCCCTGTCACGGCGGCGCGTGGGGCCGGCGGCCGGGTTCGTGTTCGGCTCGATGCTCACGATGCCGCGGACCCGGGTGAGCTCACCGTCGGCGTCGTCCTCTGCATCCTCGTGCGGGGCATCGTCGAGGATGTCGATCGGGGTGACCGAATGGGCGAGCTCGATCTGCACGCGCTGCAGGGCACGGGCGAAGGCGAGGGCGGATTCGTACCGATCGCCCGGACGCTTGGCCATCGCGCGCTCGAGCACCAGTTGCAGCGAGGCAGGGGCGTCGGCCCGCGTCAGCGGCGGCACCGGCTGCGACTCGATGCGCTGGATGAGATCGGCGCCGCCGTTACGGCCGCCGGGCTGCTCGAACGGCGAGCGCCCGGCCAGCAGCGTGTAGACGGTCGCGCCCAGCGCATAGACGTCGGTGGCGACGCCGGATGCCGGTGCATCACTGAACGCCTCCGGCGGCGACCACGGAATCGACATGCCTCCCGACGACTCCTCCGACTCCGCCGTCGTCGCGATGCCGAAGTCGGTGAGCGCGGGCCGGTTGTACTCGGTGACGAGGATGTTGGCCGGCTTGATGTCGCGATGCAGGATGCCGGCGCGATGCGCGGTCTCGACGGCGGCCGCGACCTGCACACCCACCCGCAGCGCCTCGGCGACGGAGAACGCCGCCGTACGGGAGCGCACCTGCAGGTTGGGCCGCGAGCAGTACTCCATGACCAGGTAGGGCCGGCCGTCGTCGGACACGCCGGCCTGGTAGATCGTCACGATCGCCGGGTGCGTCGACAGCAGGGCCATGACGTTCGCCTCGGCGGTGAACTGCTCGGCCGAGCCCGAGGCCAAGCGGTCGGGCAGCATGACCTTCACCGCGACGCGGCGGCGGGGAAGCTGCTGCTCATAGAGATAGACGTCCGCGAACCCACCCGAGCCGAGCACGTCGACGTAGGTGAATCCGGGCAGGGCGGGCGGCGGTGCCGGCGGACGCTTGGCGGCGCTCACGGGAGGTCCTCGAAGGTCACGGTCACGTCATCGCCGAGATCGAGGACGTCACCGGTGACGACCATCGTCGGCTCGTTCGGGTGCAACCGCACCGGTTCGCTGCCGCCGCGCAGCAGCACGGTGCCGTTGGTCGTGTCGAGGTCGGTGACGAGCACGTGCTCGCCCTCGGCGCGGATCTCGACGTGGCTGCGGGAGATGTCCTGATCGGGGCTGTCCACCGCGACCAGGGTCGGCAGGTCGGCTCCGGTGGTGCGCGTCGATTTCGGGCGACGACCGATGATCACCGGACGCTCGAGCTCGACGACACGTCCGGTCGACAGCCGGATGCGTCCGCGCGCCGGCCGACGCGCGGGCACGTTGTCGGTCGAATCGAACGCGGGTCGCTCGGCACGAAGGGCTCGCATCTCGGCGACGGCGATCGTCGCCCCGTCGTGGTCGCCGAGATCATCGCCGTCGCCGGCGGAGGTCGCGTTGTTCGCGGCGGGCGCCGCGGGGGACGCTTCGGCCGCTGACTCCGCCTCGGGGTCGACGGCGGCGATCGCAGCGGCGGACACCGGACGGGCCACGGTCTCGCCCCAGAGCAGGTCGTACTCGTCGACGGGGGCGGCGACCTCCTCGGCGGCGGTCGCCTCGGGGATCAGCGTGTCGGCCGAGGTGTCGGCAGCCGGCGCCGCCGGCTGCGGTTCGGCGTCCGGCGCGGGCTGCGGTACGGGGGCGCCGCCGAACAGCCCTGGCGGCACCGAATCTATGACGGATGCCGAGGAGATGGCGGATGCCGAGGAGGTGGCGATGCCCGATTGCTCCTCGGCATCCGACGCATCCTCGGCAACCGACGGCCCGGTGGCCGGGGCCACGGCGACGGCCACGGCCGGAGCGGAAGCTGCAGGAGGAACAGGAGAAGCGGACGCCGCGGACACGACGGCGAGGTCGATCTCGACGAGATCGGTGCGCACCACTCCGGACCGCAGCGGCAGGTCCGCGGCCGGCGCCGGCGCGCCCGCGTGAGGGGCGACGCTCACGCACACGGCCCCCGGCACGAAACGCTCGGTCCACGTCGCCACGCCCGCGCCCGACACCGCCTCGGGGTGCTGGCCCTCGACGACGACCTCGACGTCACCGCGCACGGCCACGCGCACGCCGCCGGCCTCGGCGATCGCGAGGGCGAACGGCGGGATCGCCGTGAGCGACGTGCCGAACGCGCTCGTGAGCGCCTCGAGGACGGCGCCGATGCCCCCCGTGCCCAGCCCGCGCCACACGCCGGTGGCCGTGGCCGCCGACACCGCCGGAGACAGCAGCACGACGGCATCGCCGTCGACCGCGAGCCACCACGCGTCGTCCGTCGCCGCCGGCCGATAGTCGATCCGCGTCTTCGTCATCGCATCCGTCATCACACATCACCTCTCGTGCCCGCGCGCGGTCGGGTGTCGCCGTCCGCCTCCGCCTGGCGCGCCCCCGCGGGGGCCGTGTCGTACACGTCGTCGTAGCCGGCGACGTGGACGGCATCCACGACCACCGCGGTGACGTTGTCGCGTCCGCCGTGCAGCAGCGCCTCATGGATCAGTCGCGTCGCCGCGGCTTCGGGATCGCTCTCCTCGGCGAGGATGTCACGCAGCCGATCGGCCGGCACCTCGCCGGACAGCCCGTCGGAGCAGACCAGGATGCGATCGCCCGGCTCGGCCGGCACCATCCAGTAGTCGGCCTGGCCTTCGCTTCCCGCCCCGATCGCCCGCGTGATCTCGTTGCGGCGACTGTCGGTGGCGGCATCGGCTCCCGACAGCACGCCGGCGTCGAGGAGCTCCTGCACGACCGAGTGGTCGACGCTGATCTGCTCGAGCACGCCCTGCGCGAAGCGGTACGTGCGGGAATCGCCGACGTTGACGGTCAGCCAGTATCCGACCCCGCCGACGTCGGCGACGACGACGCCCGACAGTGTCGTGCCCGCCGCACGTCCGTCGCTGGCGATCGCCTCGACGCGCGAGCGCGCACGACGAAGCGCCGCGCGCACCTGGTCGATGGCGAGGCTCGGACCACCGACCAGGTGGGCGAACTCGGCCACGACGGCAGCGCTGGCGCGGTCTCCCGCGTCATGCCCGCCCATCCCGTCGGCGACGAGGAAGAGGGGAGCCTGAGCGAGGTACGCGTCTTCGTTGACGCGGCGGCGAAGACCCGTGTGCGACGCCGCGCCGACGCGGACGACGATCGGGGGCTCCGCCGGCGTGGCGTCGATCACGAGGTCACCTCGACGCTCACCTGCCGGTCGCCGAACACGAGCACGTCACCCGCCTGGACCCGAGTGCGCTCCCCCGGCTCCAGCGGGAGCAGGTCGTCGCCGCGGCGCACCGCGACACCGTTGGTGGAGTGCCGGTCGACCACCCACACGGCGCGATCATCGTCGGGGATCAGTTCGAAATGCGTCTTCGACAGCGACAGGGTCTCATCGCGCACGGGTGAGACCATCGCGCCCGTCTCGGGGGCGGGATTACGGCCGAAGAGCGTGCGGCCGTAGAGCGCCTGCCGCGTTCCGTCGTCCCACACGAGGCGCGCGAAGGGACGTTCGCCGGTGGAGATCCGTGTCTCATCGATGCTCTCGATGACCACGCCGGCACCGGATACGGGCCCGCGATCGGCGGCCGGCGCGCCGGAGACCGGCGGCGGCGCGTCGGACACCTCCACCGTCGGCAGGCCGGGTGCGGGCGCGGGCGCGGGCTGATCGAGTCGGTCGGCGTCGCTCACCCCGGGGACGAAGGAGATGACGCCGCTCGCGAGCGGAGTGCTCCGCACCGGCGCGGGAGGCTCGGCGGGCGACCAGCCGCCGAGTTCGGGCGCCTGCCCCACCGGCAGGATCGGGGCGGCCGGCAGCACCGTCGGCGCCAGAGCCGACGCGGGCGAGGTGGGCGCGGCATCCGCGCCGGAATCGGCTGCGGGCGACGGCACGGGCGAGCGGCCGGCGACATCGGTCATGACGGCCCCCACGGCGCGGTCGTGCCATCCCCGGTGCCACGGCGACGAGTCGAAGAGCGGGGAGAAGTACCCGACGACGATCGCGCCGCCCAACGCCCAGACGAGGTTGCGGCCGAGCGCGCGGCCGAAGCCGAGGCGCGATGCCGGGGCCGACGCATCGACCGCCCCGCCCTCCCGCACGAGTCGCAGCCCGAGCGCGCGCATACCGAGCGAGCCGGCGCCGGCCTGCATCAGGGTGTAGACGACGAACCAACCGAGACCGATCACGTACGCCAGGGCCACGGCCAGCGGCAGGGGCAGTGCCCCTCCGGTGCCGAAGGAGATACCGGCGAACACGCCCACCGCGATCAGCAGGACGACCATTCCGATCGCCGCGTCGATCAGGTAGGCACCCACCCGCCGGCCCACCTGTGCCGGGCGCCGCACGAGATCCAGATCAGTCATCGGAGGACTCCGTTCCACGAGGGCGGATGCCGCGGCGCACACGAGCGACGACGGCGCGACCGGTGCCGGCGATCGCCTGGCCGACGGCGTGCCACGACCAGCCGCTGCGGCGCAGCGACCGCACACTCAACCGTGCGCGAAGGCGCTGCCAGACGGTCGTCGATCCGCGCATCTGGCCGACGATCTCATCGACCTCGCGCCAGAACGCGTCGACATCCTCCGGTGCCGGGTCGCCCGGACCGAAGACATCCACGTCGGCGCGGGTGGCGAGCTGCGTAACGCGCGGGTCGTCGAAAGTCGAGCCGACGACGAGCGCGCTCTCGGCACGGGTCGCCCCGATCGCCACCGGAGCCCGTAGGTCGACGGCCGAATCGACCAGTTCGTCCCAGCCTCCCGAGATGCGGTCCGCGGTGCGCTCGGCGTTGCGTCGGCGCGCACGGCGCACGCCCTTGATCACGCCCATCACGATGAACGGCGCCGCCAGCAGCAGCAGGATGCCGAGGGTGAGGCCGCCGTACAGCAGCACGGGTCCGAGCCAGCTGAGGTCTGCGGCCTGCTCCTCGTCCTGGTCGCGGTTCTCCGCGATCGCCGGCGGCAGGTCGGCGGGCTGCTGGGCGGGCGGCGGCGGCTGGAGCACCTGCGGCTTCGGGTTGGCCTTCGGCTTGGTCGACTGGTCGTTGGGCTTGTTGTCCTCGTCGGGGGTGGGATCGAACGGAACCCAGCCATAGCCCTGGAAGGCGATCTCCACCCACGCGTGCAGGTTGCCGCCGGTGGCGGTGAGCGTCGGCCCGTCCTGCGGGTGCTTCTCGTCGGCGTGCCACCCCATCACGACGCGCGCCGGCATGCCCAGCTGCGTCGCCATGAGGGCCATCGCGACGGCGTACTGCTCGTCGTCGCCGACCATCTGGTCACCGCCGAAGAGCGACGTGATGCGGTTGGCGCCGTGGCCCGACAGCGAGACGACGCCGTCGCCCAGACCGTGGCTGAAGAAGCCCTGCGTGTGCAGGTAGCTCTCCAGGGCTCGCGCCCGCTCGATCGGGGTGTCCGCGCTGGCTGTCGCCTTGGAGGCGATGTCGGCGATCTTCTCCGGAATGCCCGTCTGCTTCGGCATCTTCAGCGCCGCGAACGGCACGTCGGCCAGCGCCGTGTCGCTCGGCAGATCGGGGATGAGGGTGTCGATCGTGTACGCATCGCCCGTCGCAAGCCCCGCGGGGGCGACGGCGGTGCCGGTGGCGTCGTTGAAGTGCGTCGTGCGGGCGAGCTCCGATGCCCTCGGGCCGTCGAACGTGAAGTCGCGGACGGCGCCCACATCGGGCACCCACACTCCGCTCAGGTCGCCGATCTCGATGCGCAGCGTCGCCGCCGTGCCGGTCGCACCGGGCGACATGTTCGAGCGGATCGGCGTGAACGCGCTGGAAGAGCCCGCTCCGTCGTCGGACACGTTGTAGACGATGCCGTCGTAGGTGTCCATCGTCGCCAGGCGCACGCGGCCGTCCTTGGGCAGTCCCGTCACGGTGAACAGGGTCTTGTCGGCGTCGTCGCGCACGTAGCCGCGGAACGACTGCAGCGGGCTCGGGTAGTCGGTGATGTCGAACGGCGGAACGATGAAGTCGCGAAGGATGTACCGCGGCGGCGTGGCGACGGCGGCGGTGGCGATTCCCGCCGCCGAGGCGACCGCCAGCACGATGCCCCCCGCGACGAGTCGGCGCGTGCGCGAACTGTGCACCGCCGCGGCATCCGAGACTCCTGCCGACTCGATGCGCACGGCGGCACGATCATGGTCCCACGCGCGGCGCAGCGCGAGCCAGACGGTGCCGGCGACGGCGAAGACGATGCCCTGGACGAGCGGGGCCGCAGGCTGCGCGACACCCAGCAGGATCGTCGCGATCAGCACCGCGAGCGCGGGCAGCAGAGCCCAGGCGCCGTGGCGCGCCCGGAGTGCGAGCGACCCGGTGAGGACTCCGCCGACGAGGGTGAGGATGAAGGGGACCACGAGATGACCATCGGATGCCGCGACCGGCGGCACCGTGGTCAGCAGCTGCTTCCATGACGTGATCGTTCCGAGGGCGAGCTGCTGCAAGGTCTCGAGCGTCGGGATGACGCCGAGCAGCGTCGTGTGCGGCAGCGCGAGCGCTCCGCCGAACACGACGTAGGCGCCGATCGTCGCGCCGGCCAGGCTCAGCACGCCGAGGCGCCACCGCGTCCCCGCCCACGCGAGCGCCAGCCCGAGAGCGAGACCGCCGATGGCGGCGACGAGGTACTGCGGCGAGTCGAAGGTGGGGGCGAACCCGATGATCGACACGGCGAGCAGCAGCGCGGCGGCGGTCAGATCGAGAACGAGAACGCGCGGCTCGCGCGTCGTCTCCGCACGCGCGGTGGAGCGCGGGAGCCGACGCGGCAGCCGCAGACGCGCGCTCACGAGAGCACCTTCCGCACGGCGCGGGGCAGCTGGTCGAGCGCGCCGACGGTGACGACATCGGCCTCGCCGATGCGCTGAAGCGCCGGCGCATCCATCCGGGTGTCGGCGACGACCGCGAGCGCGCGCACGCCGAGCGGCAATCGCGAGCACGCGAGGCGGAGCTCGGCCGCGTCGGTGCGCGATCCGGTGACGAGCACGACGACCGCGGCATCCGGTGCGTGGGCGGCGATGCCGCCGGCGAGGGCGACGATGCCGCCGAGCCGGGCGCGCGAGTGCCCGAGCATCGAGAGCTCGTCGAGGAAGCGACGGGAGCTGAGCGAGCGCAGCGGCCCCTGCTGGGTGCGGGCGTCGAGAACGCGCGAGTCCCGCAGGGCGCGCAGACCGATGGAGCCGGCGACCGAGATGGCGAGCTCGAACTCCGCCGCCTCGCGATACTCGTCGGGAAGCGTGGACAGGCCCACCACGAAGTGCGAGCGGCGCGTCTCCTCGTACTGGCGCACCATCACCTCACCGACCCGGGCCGTCGACTTCCAGTGCACGTGGCGCAGGTCGTCGCCGGGCTGGTACTCCCGCAGCGCGTGGAAGGACACGTCGTCGCGCGCGAGGTGCTGCACCGGCAGACCTTCCAGGTCACGGAGGTGCCCGAGTGACAGGCCGTCCAGCGCCGTGGTCTGCGGGTGGACGTACAGGTCGACGGCCTGGCGGCGGTCGTGCGCGCGCTCGAACAGGCCCAGCGGGTCGCCGCGGCGGACGCTGACGGGTCCGACCGAGAGCACGCCGCGTGTCGTCGTCGGAATCGCGAAGACCTCTTCGTGCTCCTCGTCGGGAGCGAGGCGCGGCACCTGGAAGACCCCGCGGCCGGCGCCGACGGGCAGGATGACCTCGGAGGGAAGGAGCGTCCGCGGCGTGCGGTTGGCGAGCATGAGCCCGCCGACGGCGCGCTCGCCCACGACGACGCGGGTGCGCGTGAGGTCGAGCCCGATCTCGTACGTCGTGCGGCCGAAGAGGAAGCCGAGGCTGATGATCAGCGTCACCGTGATCACGGCAGCGATGACGAGGAACTCGCGCCAGCCGTAGGCGAAGGCCAGCCACCACACGAGCACGGCGGTCGCGATCAGCACCCACCCGAGCGGCTGCACCACGTCGCCGATCGCCCGCAGCACGCGGACGACGCGGCGGCGCACCGCCTCGATGCGCTCCCGGCGACGCTCGGCCGCGGTCGCCTCACGCGGGGCGACGAGAGGCGCGTCGCCGCCGTCAGGATCACCCCCGGCATCCGGCGTCGGCGGGGTCTGGGCGGCGGGCGTGGTGGCATCCGCGGGCGCGCCGGAGACGTCGCCCCGTCGGCGCGCGCGGCGCGACGGGGTGAGAGTGTCCGGTGCCGGCGACATCAGCTGGCGGCCCGCGCCAGGGGGGCCTCCACGGCGGAGACCGCCCGCTGGACGACGCTCTCGGCGGTCGTTCCGGAGAACTCCGCCTCGGGGTCGAGCACGAGGCGGTGCGCCCATACCGGCACGGCGAGGGTCTTCACGTCGTCGGGCACCACGAAGTGGCGACCCTGCGCGGCCGCGTAGACCTTGGCGACGCGCATCATCGAGATCGCTCCGCGCACCGAGACGCCGAGGCGGGTCGCCTCCGACGCGCGCGTGTGCTCGACGAGCTGCGCGGCATACCGCGCGACCACGGGGTCGACGTGCACGGTGGCGGCAAGGTCGGCCATGTCGGCGACCGCGCTCGTGGTGATGATGGCGCCGAGGGATGCCGACGGGTTGCGGTCGACCGCCCCCGCGAGGATCCGCTCGGTGACGGCGAGCGTCGGGTAGCCGATCGAGGTCTTCAGCATGAAGCGGTCGAGCTGCGCTTCGGGCAGCTTGTACGTTCCCGACTGCTCGATGGGGTTCTGCGTCGCGATCACGAGGAACGGTCGACCCACCTCGTGGGCCACGCCGTCCACCGTGACGCGCGACTCCTCCATGACCTCCAGCAGCGCCGACTGCGTCTTGGGCGAGGCACGGTTGATCTCGTCGGCCAGCACGATCGAGGAGAAGACCGGTCCGCGGTGGAACTCGAACCGGTGGTTCTGCTGATCGTAGATCGTGACCCCCGTGACGTCGGAGGGCAGCAGGTCGGGCGTGAACTGGATGCGCGTGCTCGTGCCCTGCACCGACGCGGCGATCGCCTTGGCGAGGCTGGTCTTTCCCGTTCCGGGAGCGTCCTCGAGCAGCACATGGCCTTCAGCCAGCATCGCCGAGAGCACGAGGCCGACGACCTCGCGCTTGCCGAGGAGCGCCTGATCGACGTTGTCGACGAGACGCGTGAAGGTGTCGCGGAACCACGCGGCCTGTTCGGGGGTCATGCTCATTCGTTCGTTCCTTGTCGTCGTTGATCGATGCGGCCGGGTCAACCCCGTGGCCACCATGTCTTCTCGGTGTCGACCGACCCGCCCCATCCGAGGATGTCGACCCACGCGTTGTTGCCGTCGGCGCCCTTCCAGCACTCGAGCTGGACGGAGCCGTTCGCCGGCAGGTTGAAGGCGAACGTGCCGCCAAACTGCGTAGGGCCACCGGTGTCGTGCCAACACTGGATGCTGTACCGGCCGGCGGGGAAGTTCTGCGTGTTCACCACGTACTTGTAGCAACCGTTGACGCATCCGCCGCCCGGGACGTAGTCGCCACGACTGACCCACACCCGCGGCTGCGGGGGCGGCGGGGCATCGACCGTGCGTGCCGAGTCGGACGCGGTCGTCGTCTGACCGGCCGCGCTCGTGCGCACCTCGATGCTGTGCGTCTCGCTGTAGCCGTAGCCGCGCGTGATGGAGCCGCTCGCGTCGCGGCTGACGAGGCCTCCGTCGATGTACACCTCGGTGGCGATGTCGCGCCCGTTGCGGGACGGCGACGACCACGAGTACGTGATGTTCGTCCCGGATGCCGAGGCGTTCGCTGACGGGTTGCCGATCGGCCCGTAGGGCGACACGGCGTTCGAGTCGTTGGAGGCCCCACTGGCGTAGGTGCTGCCGTCGACGGTCGAGACGGCGCGCACGCGGATCGTGTACGTGCCGTTGTTGTTGACCTGGCCGTTGCCGATCGTGCCGGCGCCGTTGGTGCCGCCACCGACCCAGTCGCCGCGCCAGCCGCCGCCGTTCACGGAGTACTGATACTGGATCTCGTTCGCGTTCGCGCCGTTGCCGGAACCGGCCTGCCACGTCACACCCACCGCGTTGTTGCCCTCGGTGGCGGCGACCCCCGTCGGCGCCGCCGGAGCGGTGACACCGCGGCGCGGGGCGGACTGCGGGCTGCGGTCGCCCCAGCCGGCCTTGTTCTGAGCGCGGACGTCGAACGTGTAGTCCGTCGTCGAGGTGTCGACCTTGACGGCCTGGCTCGTCTGGCTGCCCGAGACCGGGATGGTGTTCACCACGGAACCGCCGCGCAGGACGCGCAGCTCGTACCCGGAGATCGCGTCGCCGTTGTTGGCGGGCGCCTTCCAGTCGACCTGGATCTGGGCTTGCGAGCCCACCGGCGACAGGAGCGTCGTGGTGGGCGCGGCGGGCGCGTCCGGCTTTCCGGCCGGCACCATCGACGCCGACCAGGGGCTGAACTCGCTCGGATCCGGCGCCTTGTTGTGGGCGCGCACGCGCACCTGGTACGACGCCCCGTTCTCGAGGCCATCCCAGACGATCGAGGTTCCGGTGACGCCCGTCTTCTGCACGATGCCCGACGGCGGCGCCGGCGAGATCTCCAGCGTGTACGACGTGACCGGCGAGCCCTCCGAGCGGGGCGGCACCCACGACACGGTGAGGCTGCGGTCGCCGAACTGCAGCGTCGGCGGCGCGGGGGTGTCGGGGCGCACGTCGGGGCGCGCGGTCTCCGACGGCAGCGACGGGTCGGACGTGCCGACCTTGTTGCTGGCGGTGACCACGAAGTTGTATTCGACGTTGTTGGTCAGCCCGTCCAGGGTGCACGTGGTCGACGCGCACTGCTTCAGGTAGTTGTTCGCCGTCGACGTGACGGTGTACCCGGTGATCGGCGACCCGTTGTCGGTCGGCGGGGTCCACGAGAGCACGACCGTGCGGCTCTGGATGCTGGAGACGACGGGGCGACCCGGGGCATCCGGCTTTCCCTGCACCGTGATGCGGATGCGTCCCTCGACGGCGCGGTCGGGGTCTCCGGTCGCGTCCATCACGCGGTAGCGCGCGATGACGGTGCCGACGAACGCCTTGTCGCTGGTGACCTCCACCCGGTCGCCCTTGACGGCCACCTGGGCCTGCCCGGTCTCCAGCACCGCGCTCTCGATCTTGAGCGGGGTGTCGGGGAACGGGTTGACGTCGTTGGCGAGCACGGGCACCGACTCGGTCGAGCCCTGGGCCGACTCGGCGATGACGTCGTCGTTGGCGCTGGCCAGCGGCCGCGTCGACGCGGTGACGGTGATCGAGATCGTCGCGTCCGCCGGCGTCGTGGTGCCGTCGTCGGCGGTGACCGTCAGGTCGGCGCGCGTCCCCTTCTTCGTGGATGCCGCGGCCGACACCTTCAGCTGCGTGCCGTCGACCGAGGCGGTGAGTCCGTCGGGCGTGGAGCCCTTGACGGCGAACTTCAGCTTGCCCTGATCGCCGGGATCGGGATCCGTCGCGAGCGCCGCGAGGTCGAGCACGGCCGCGTCCTCACCGGGCGCGACGTTCATGGAGGCACCGAGCATCGTCGGCGACTGGTTGTCGGGCGGCAGCACCGTGATCGGGATCGTCAGCGTGGCCTTCCGACCGGTCGGATCGTCGGGGCCGTCGCCGTCGGTGACCTCGAAGGTCAGTGCGTCGGAGCCGAAGTAGCGGTCGGCCGACGTGTAGACGAGAGTCTGCTGGTCCTTGATGAGGCTCGCGCCGTTCGCGTGCACCGCCGACACCTTGGCGGCCTCGGTGATCACGACGCTCTTGCCTCCGGCCGCGCGGACGTACTGCGAGAGCGGAAGCGAGATCGTCTCGCCGCTCTTGACCTCGACCGGCTTGGTGGAGATGAGGCTCGGCGGCAGCTCCGACAGCGCCGGCACGCGGATGAAGGCGGAGTCGGTGAGGCCGTCGGGGTCGGTGACCGTATAGGTGATGAGCTGACGCTGGTCGGTGACCTGCACACGGACGGTGCCGTCTGCGCCCACGCGCGCGTTCTCCCCGCCCGCACCGAGGGTCACCGTGAGATCGCTCTTCGTGCCGTCGGGATCGTCGTCGTTCTCGAGCACCGCCACATCGGCCGTAGTGCCGTCCTTGACGTCTTCGGCGCGCACGCGGTCGTCGCGGGCGATGGGACGCTCGAGCGGAACGTTCGGGTCGACGGTGATCTGCACGCTGGTCGAGGCCCGCGCGCCGCGCGAGTCGGTGATCGCGTACTGCAGCGACGTGTTCATCTGCTCGTTCGGAGCCGTGATGAGCAGATACTTCCCGCTGACGCGCGCCTTCAGGCCGGGGACGTTTGGCGGCAGCGTCACCGGGTCGTCCGGGGCGAAGCCGAACTCGTCGCCGTCGGGGTCGGAGTCGTTGGCGAGGACCGGCACCGCGACCTCGCGTCCCGGGCGGATCGTCACCGTGTCGCGCACCGCGTAAGGCGCCTGGTTCACGGATGCCGCGGGTGCGATTCCGACCTGCACGGTGGCCGTGGCGTCCTTGCCGAGGCTGTCGCGCACCCGGTAGGAGAACCGGTCGACGCCCGCGGAGTCGCCGAATGCCTCGTAGGTGAACGAGTTCGCGCCGGTCTCGACGATGCGCCCCTTCTTCGGCGCGTCGGCGATGCCGACCAGCTCGACCGAGTCACCGTCCTGGTCGATGCCGTCCAGCGGCACGGGGATCGTGACGGTCGAACCGCTCAGCGTGCGCGCGGTGAGATCGCGCGGCTTCGGCGCGGAGTTGGCCTCGTCATTGCGCGGCAGGATCTGGATCGTGACGTACCCTGCGTCGCGCTGACCGGTCGAGTCGACAGCCTCGTACGTGACGTAGACGGTCTTGGGGGTGCTGCCGGCGCGGAAGCGGACCTTGTCCTCGGAGACGAACGCCTCGCCGTCGGCGGGGTCGACCAGAGGAGGCACGAGGTCGGGGGCGACGTGCATCGTGTCGCCGTTGGGGTGATAGTCGTTCGCAAGCACCGGAATGGTGACCGTGTCACCGACGCGCACGACGGCCTGGTCGTCGTTGGCGACCGGAGGACGCAGCTTCGCGGGCGGCGGCACCGGGATGACGACGATCTCGCCCTCGGCTGTGCGCGCACCGTTGGAGATCGTGTAGCCGACGCGCACCTGCGTGCTCAACGACCCGACGTCGCTGATGCGCACGGTCTCGTGGCCCAGCACCGCGGCTGCGACACCGGAGCCGGGGACGGCGCTGACCGACTGCACCACGAGAATGCCGCCGGCGGGGTCGGTGTCGTTGGAGAGCACGTTGACGAGCACGTCGCCACCGACAGGCAGCAGAGCGACGTCGCGCACGGCGACGGGCGGCAGGTCCTCGTTGGATGCCGGGAGCACATCGATGCGGACGAGACCCGGCACCGAGTTGGGGCCGGCAGACACCAGGTACTGCGGGTAGTACGTTCCGGGGCTCGACGCCGTGAACGTGAAGGTCTTGTTCGCGAAGTCCGGAACGATCGTCGCGCCCGGAACCTCGTCGACGCGGGTCAGTCGTAGCGGTTCGCTGCCCGAACTCGTGTCGTTCGTGAGCGGGGAGACCGTCACGGTGCGCCCGACCTGCGTGACGACGTGGTCGGAGTTGGTGACCGGAACCGTCGTGCCGAGCGGACGGATGTCGTAGCGCGCGATGCCGGGGCCGTCGGCCGTGCCGTCCGACACGACGATCGGTACGTCCTTGCGGCCCTGGACGCCGCCGATCGCCCGGTACGTGATCTGCCCATCGGGCGTGAAGTCCGCCTCGTCGCCTCCGTCCGCGGCGACATCCTTGAGGAAGATGTCATCGCCGTCGGGGTCGATCCAGTCCGACAGCACGTTGTACGAGGCCGTGCCGCCGGACTCCACGGTGATGGGCGTGGTGCGCTTCTGAACGGGAGCCGCATTCACATCGAACGGGTGCACCGTCACCGTGACGGTCGCGGTGGCTTCGCCGCCACGGCCGTCTTCCACGGTGTAGCGGAAGCTCGTCGAGCCGGTCGCCCCGTCGGGAGCGGTGAACTGCAGAGCGGCCCCGTTGTTGATGGGCTCGACGCTGCCGAACGCGGGCGTCGAGGCGGGTGCGGCGACGAGCACGTCGCCGTCGGCATCCGTGTCGTTATCGAGCACCGGCAGCACCGTCGTGCGGCCGGGTCGCACGCCGTACTGGTCGTCCTGCGCGATCGGTGGCGTGTTCTGGTCGGTCCGCTCGGGGAGCGTGGTCTGCACCGTCTCCTCGGTCGTCTTCTCCTCGTCGTCGCCGTCGCCCTCGGGCGGCGTGATGTCCTGCCAGTTGTCGACGCGCTGCATCGAGTCCGAGGCCATCCACGCGGCACCGCCGAAGACATCGTTGAGGACGACGACGTCGCGGTTGACCCGGAAGTGCAGCACGCTCGTCGACTCGACGCCGGGAACGTCCCGTGCGGCGTCGTCGGCGTCGCCGGGGCAGTCGCGCACGAAGCGCCCGCTGCCCGACCAGGCGCCGTAGGCGCAGCCGGCGACGTACACCGGCTCGGCGGGGGTGCCTTTCGAGCCGCCGGCCTCGATCGTCTGGGGATCGCCGCCACCCGTGGGAATGCGCACCAGCGACGTCGGCGTCGCGAGGGTCACGGCGTCGGCCGTGCCCGAGGGCTGCTGCAGCACGGCGTCGCCCGGCACCTGCACGCGCAGCCCGTCGCCGCCGTAGAGCGTGTTGGTGTCGTGGTCGAGCACGTACGGCGTGGTGCCGACGACGGTGATCGACAGGGTGTGGTCGGCCGTCACTCCGGGAAGATCGCGCGACGACTTCTGCACGGTGGTGCCGTCGTCGCCCTGGCCGTACGAACGGACGGTGGCCTCCGACGCGGAGGCGGCGTAGACCGTGCCATCGACGCCGACGGCGATCTTCGCGTTCTTGCCCTCGTCGGCGACGGGCTCGGCGCCCTGGGCCCCGATGCCGCTGATCGCCGTGAACGGGCTCGTCCAGAGTGAACCGGTGGGCTCGATGACCGCGACGGTGTCGGCGCCCATCGCGACGGTGGACCCGGGCTTGAGTTCGGCCGAGTCGGACATGATCACGCGAGCGGGATCGACGGCCGCGATCGACGATGCGGTCGAGTCGACGACGAGCACACGGGTGCCGCTCTGCAGGATGTCGTAGTCGGAGGTGCCGGCGCGCAGTCCGCCATCGAGCACGCGCGAGGAGTGGTTGAAGTGGCCGATCAGTAGGCTGGACTGCTTCGTGACCCACACGCCGCCGTCGTTGAGGTCGACCTCGGTCGTCGGCTTACCCTCGTACGACACCGCGAAGAAGCCGACCACGAGGGCGGCCGCGGTGACCGCGGCGGTAGAAATCAGCGTACGCGGGCGCGCGCGAAGCCACGCAAAGGACTTCATTGTGGGCTCGGCTCCCCTCCGGGCTCGTATTCATTTGCGTGGCGTCGGGACCTGTTGCTGAAGCAGGCGCACACGTCGTGCAGACCCGGATAGGCTACGTCACGAAATCAACGGCTGCGTGGCCTTGCGCATGGGGAGAACTACCCACTATTGGATCGTCCTGCTCCGACGTAGGTAGCCAGATGACGAGCCGTGAGCGTCTCACCCGTGGCGATCAGGTCCTCAGGTGTTCCCGCGAACACGACTCGACCACCCTCGCGACCGGCGCCCGGACCGACGTCGATGATCCAATCGGCGTGCGCCATGACCGCCTGGTGGTGCTCGATCGCGATCACCGAGTTGCCGGCATCCACGAGACGATCCAGCAACGCGAGCAGGTTGTCGACGTCGGCGAGGTGCAGGCCGGTCGTCGGCTCGTCGAGAACGTACACGGCGCCGGGCTTGGCCATCGCGATCGCGAGCTTCAGACGCTGCCGCTCACCGCCTGACAGCGAGGAGAGCGACTGGCCCAGCGTCGTGTAGCCCAGCCCGACGTCGATCATCCGCCGCAGGACCGCGTGGGCCGGCCCCGTGCCGACGAAGGGGGCAGCCTCGTCGGCCGACATCGCCAGCACCTCCGCGATCGTCTTGCCCTGCCACCGGTACTCGAGGACGGTGTCGCTGAACCCGCTGCCGCCGCACAGCTCGCAGCGGGTCTCGACACTCTGTGTGAACCCGAGATTGGTGATGATGACACCGAGGCCTCGACACGCGGCGCAGGCGCCTTCGGAATTGGCGCTGAACAATCCGGGCTTGACGCCGTTCGCCTTCGCGAACGCGTTGCGGATCGCATCCAGCACACCGGTGTAGGTCGCCGGATTCGAACGGCGCGAGCCTTTGATGGCCGTCTGGTCGACGACGACGACGACGTCGAACGCCGGCAGGCTGCCGTGGATGAGCGACGACTTGCCCGATCCCGCGACTCCCGTGACGACGGTGAGGATGCCGAGGGGCACGTCGACGTCCACGGAACGCAGGTTGTGCAGACTGGCGCCGCGGATCTGCAGTGCGCCGCGCGCCGTACGCGTCGCAGTCTTGAGTCGCGCACGGTGATCGAGGTGGGTGCCAGTGAGCGTTCCCGAGGCACGAAGCCCCGCGACGTCGCCCTCGTACACGATGCGTCCACCGGCGCGGCCCGCACCGGGTCCGAGGTCGACGACGTGGTCGGCGATGGCGACGACCTCGGGCTTGTGCTCGACGACGAGAACCGTGTTGCCCTTGTCACGCAGGAGCAGGAGCAGGTCGTTCATCCGCTGGATGTCGTGCGGGTGCAGGCCCGTGGTGGGTTCGTCGAAGACGTACGTGACATCGGTGAGACTCGAGCCGAGGTGGCGGATCATCTTGGTCCGCTGGGCCTCGCCTCCCGACAGTGTGCCGCTGGCGCGATCCAGCGACAGGTAGCCGAGGCCGATCGCGACGAAGGAGTCGAGCGTCTGACGCAGGCCCGCGACGAGCGGGGCCACCGAGGCATCGGTGATGGAGGCGACCCACTCCGCGAGCTCGGTGATCTGCATGGCCGCCGCGTCCGCGATGCTGACCCCGGCGATGGTCGACGACCGGGCTCCGTCATTGAGGCGCGTACCGCCGCAGGCGGTGCACGGCATGAACTTCACCGCGCGGTCGACGAAACTGCGCACGTGCGGCTGGAGACTGTCACGATCCTTCTGCAGGATCGACTTCGTGATCTTGAGGGTGAGTCCTTCGTAGGTCATGTTGATGCCGGCGACCTTGACCTTCGTCTGCTCCTTGTAGAGCAGGTCGTTCAGCTGCGTCGCGGTGAACTGCGCGATGGGCTCGTCGGGCGGGAAGAAACCGGACTCGCTGTACCCCTTCACCATCCAACCGTCGGGCGTGTAGCCGGGCACGCGAATGGCTCCGTCGCGCAGAGACAGCGAGCGGTCGAGCACCTCGTCGATGTCGATCTCGCTCGCCTGCCCCAGGCCCTCGCACGCCGGGCACATCCCGCCCGTGATCTCGAATCGGCGGTGCTGCGTCGTGGACGCGCCCGCCGCGACCGTGAGGGATCCCGATCCGGACGCGGATGGCACGTTGAAGGAGAACGCCTGCGGCGAACCGATGTGCGGATGGCCGATGCGGCTGTACAGCACCCGCAGCATCGCGTGGACATCGGTCGCCGTCCCGACGGTCGAGCGTGCGTTCGCGCCCATGCGCTCCTGGTCGACGACGATCGCCGGACTGATGTTCTCGAGCGCGTCGACCTCGGGACGGTTCACCTGGCCCATGAACTGCTGCACGAACGTCGGATAGGTCTCGTTGATCAGCCGCTGCGACTCGGCCGCGATGGTCCCGAAGACGAGACTCGACTTGCCCGAGCCGCTGACGCCGGTGAAGACCGTGAGCCGATGCTTCGGGATCTCCACGTCGACGCCCTGCAGGTTGTTCTCGCGTGCGCCCACGACGCGGATGAGGCCGTGGGAGTCGGCGACGTGTTCGGATGCCGGTGTCATGGCGACAGTCTGCCGCGAGGGTGCGACGTCGCCCAGTCCCGCGTCGACCCGCTCGCGCGTTCACACCGCGCGATGACACCCCGCGAGGTGATCGTCGACCATCCCGGCCGACTGCATGAGTGCGTACATCGTCGTCGATCCCACGAAGCGGAAGCCGGCGGCACGCAGCGCCTTCGAGAGCGCATCGGATGCCGCGGTCACGGCCGGCACGTCGGCGAACGCGACCGGACGCTCGCCCTCGGCCCGCACCGGCGGCGCAAACGACCACATGAGATCGTCGAGCGCACCCGGCTCCATCTCCCGCACCAGGCGGGCGTTGCCGATGGTCGCGAGGATCTTCGCGCGGTTGCGCACGATCCCGGCATCCGCCATCAGCCGCTCGACATCGTCCTCGTCGAACTCCGCGACCACGGCGGGCTGGAAGTTTGCGAACACCTCGCGGAATCGGGGGCGCTTGCGCAGGATCGTGATCCACGACAGCCCCGCCTGGAAGCCCTCGAGGCTCATCTTCTCGAAGAGGGCGCAGTCGCCGTGCAGGGGACGACCCCACTCCTCATCGTGGTAGCGCCGGTACTCGGCGTCGTCGCCCACCCAGCCGCACCGGAGCAGGCCGTCCGGGCCTTCGCGCAGATCATCCACTCGGTCAGGCTAACCGCGGGCGCCGACATCCCCGCCGACGCCGGCGCGGGCGCCGCGCGGGGCGGCTGATGCGAGACTCGCTCGCAGCGCCTCCTCCAGGTCACGGTGCGCGAAGACGAACCCGGCCGCGGTCAGCCGCTCGGGGACGACCCAGCGGCTCTTCAGCACGAGCTCCGGCTCGGTGCGCAGCAGCCACATCGCCGGCTCCAGCATCCAGCGGACGGCGGGCACCCCGAAGGGAGCGCCGACGATGCGCCGCAGTGTGCGCATGAGCGTGCGGTTGTCGGAGGCCTGCGGCGCGACGACGTTGACGACGCCGGCCAGCTCGTCACGCTCGATCAAAAAGTGCATCGCGGCCACGACGTCGTCGATGTGCACCCAGCTGAAGCGCTGGCGTCCGCGGGTGCGGTGGTGCGGCGCGCGCCCGTCGCCGCTCGGATGCGGCCCGATGCCGCGGTAGCGGCGGTGCTGCAGCCACCAGCCGTCGCGCTGAGATCCGCCGAGGCCGAGACGGGCGAGCGTCGTCAGCATCCGGGTGGCGGGGCCGTCGCCCAGCACGATCGCCATCCGCATCGCGACACGGCGCGTCTGCGGAAGCTCTCCCGCGAAAAGCTCCTCCTCCCACGCCCGCGCCACGTCGACGGAGAATCCCGTGCCGAGCTCACCGGCATGCTCGGTGTGCGGGGCATCGGTGCGGTGCCGGTAGATCGTGGCGGTGGACGCGTTCAGCCACACGGCCGGAGGCAACGACGCCGCGGCGATCGCCGCCCGCAGGGCGCGCGTCGTCTCGATGCGTGAGCGCAGGATCTCGTCACGGTTGCGGTCGGTGTAGCGGCAGTTGACCGACTTCCCCGCCAGGTTCACGACGACCTCGGCTCCCTCGACGGCTCTGACGAGTGCAGCGGCGTCGTTCCAGGCCACCCCGGCGGTGCGACCGACGACCGTGACCTCGTCGCCACGAGCGCGCAACGACTCGACGACGGCCCTCCCGATGAAGCCCGACGCCCCGGCGACGACGACGCGCCGCCGTGTCTGCTCGTGCACCGGCATCCCCTTTCTGAACGTGTTCAAAACAAGCTACCCTCGGAGGTATGAGCGCGTCCAGTGGTACGGCCGTCTCCCGCGACGTGCCGCAGCTTCACCGACGGACTCCGCAGAAATGCACGAACTCCGCACGATGCGGGCGCAATCGTGCGGAGTTCGTGACATTCTGCGGAGTCGGCGGGGCAGGCGGCCTCCGCCGCGCGGCTACTTCTTCTTGAGCGACTTCTCCGAGACGGGGGCCTTGCCGGAAGCGGCGAGATCGGCGTAGTACGCCCGCGCCTCGCGCTGGCGCTCCTGCTCGACCCCGGAGGCGATGGGTGCGCGCACGTGCTCCGGCTCGAACGCGAACGCGTCGACGAGGTCCTGGGCGTGGGGGCGCAGCCGCAGCAGCAGGCGGTCGATGTACTTCGAGACGGATGCCGCGCGCTGCGCCGACAGTCGGCCGTTGATCAGATACCAGGCGAGGTGCTTCTCGATGAGGTGCAGACCGAACAGATCGCGCAGCCACCCCAGCACCTGCGCCGTGCCGGGATCGGAGATGCCGGCGATGCCGTCGCTGAACGCCTCCCACTGCAGCAGCTCGCCGTGTGCCCGCGCCGCCTCGATCAGCTCGGCCTGATTGGCATTGAAGATCGCCGCCGCCTCGGCGGGCGATGCCTTGGATGCCGGGCGCAGCCGCCCGGCGATGTCTTCGATCATCTGCCGCACGCGCTCCGCGAGCAGCTCGTGCTGCTGCTCGGCCCGCAGCCCGAGCTCGACCGAGCGCGCGGTGGAGCCGAAGTCGGTGACGGCCTGACCGAGCTGGCGCAGCCCCGCCCCGTGGAACACCTTGCCGGCGGTCTGCTTCGCGGCGAAGGACGCGAGCTTCGCGGCATCCGCGCCCTTGAACTGCTTCGCGAAGTCGTTGAGCAGGCGCTTGCCGACCAGCTGGAGCAGGACGTTGTTGTCGCCCTCGAAGGTGACGTAGACGTCGAGGTCGTGGTGCAGCCCGACGAGACGGTTGTCGGCCATGAAGCCCGAGCCTCCGCAGGCCTCGCGGCATTCCTGGATGGTGTCGAGAGCGTTCCACGTGGACAGGGGCTTGAGCGCGGCGGCGAGGGTCTCGAGGTTCTCGCGCTCGTCGGGGGTGTCGGTGCGTCCGCTGAACACGCCGTCGAACGTACGCAGCAGCTCGTCGTTCGCGAAGAACTGCGCGTACACCTGCGCCAGTCGGGGCAGCAGGCGCCGCTGGTGCTTTCCGTAGTCGAGCAGCACCACCTCGTCGCTGCCCGACCCCGAGTCGAACTGGCGACGCTGACCGGCGTAGGTGATCGCGATGTGCAGCGCGAGCGCGGTCGCGGTCGTCGCGGCGCCGTCGAGCGAGACCCGGCCCTGTACGAGCGCGCCGAGCATGGTGAAGAAGCGGCGTCCGGGGCTCGGGATGTCGGAGCTGTAGGTGCCGTCGGCGGCGACATCGCCGTAGCGGTTCAGGAGGTTGAATCTCGGGACGCGAACATGGTCGAACGCCAGCCGTCCGTTGTCGATGCCGTTGAGCCCGCCCTTGACCCCGTCGTCCTCGCTCTGCACGCCCGGCAGCATGTTGCCCTCGTCGTCGCGGATGGGGACGAAGAAGCAGTGCACGCCGTAGTTGACGCCCCCGGTGATCAGCTGAGCGAACACGGTCGCGGCCCGACCGTGCACGGCGGCGTTGCCGAGGTAGTCCTTCCACGCGCCGCGGAACGGCGTGTTGATGACGAACTCCTCGGTCTCCGGGTCGTAAGTGGCGGTCGTGCCGATCGCGGCGACGTCGGAGCCGTGCCCGATCTCGGTCATCGCGAACGCACCCGGCAGCGTCAGCTCGATCACGTCGCGCAGCCACGCCTCGTGGTGCTTCTCGGTGCCGAGCTGGTAGATCGCGGAGCCGAACAGGCCCCACTGCACGCCGGACTTGATCTGCAGCGACGGGTCGGCGAGCACGAGCTCCATGAAGCCGGCGAGGTTGGCTCCGTTGTCCTCGAGGCCGCCGTACTTCTTCGGGAACGCGCGCCGCGACCCGTTGTTGTCGACGAGGATCTGCAGCTGGCCGAACACGCGTTCGCGATGGTCGGCGACCGTCAGCCCTTCGATCTTCCAGAGCGCCGGATCCTTGATCATCTCGCGGGCTTCGCGCCGGGTCTGCGCCCACGTTCCCAGCAGCAGATCGGTGACCGTGTCGACGTGGATGCGCGGCTCGTGGGCCTCTGCGGCGGTGTGTGCCGCGGTCGGGGCTCCGCCGGCGGGCGTTCGCGTGTTCGTGGCGGGCTTCTTCGGACGGACGGCGGCGTCGGTCATCGGCGTACCTTTCGACAGCGGACAGGAAAACTCATGCTCGACGGTAGGAGCGCGTACGGCGGCTCGCAAAACGCTTGCGCGCTGCCCACAAAGCGGCGCGCCTCCGCGGCATCCTCCCCTGTGTGAGACCCACACCCACGTTTTGTGAGACCGAGTTCCACCGTGGCTCCCCGCGAAAGCCACGGCGCCTCCGCACGGGCACGAGCGCCCGGTGCCGTCGCATCGGATGCGCTCGAGGCCGTGACCGAAGCGGAAGAGCGGGTCGGCGGTGTCGAACGGGACGTCGGGACGCGAGGCCTTCACCGCGTCCATCGACCGCGGCAGATCGAACGGGAGCTTGCCGCGCACCGGCGCCCGGCCCGACAGCACGTCGAACAGCGCGGCAGTGCCGGCGCCCCAGTTCGCGGTGAGACTGACGCCGAGCGCGGCGAAGGCCGTGAGGATCGCGGGACGATCGAGGAAGACGTGTATGCGGCGCTCGTCGGCGAAGGCTCCACCCGGGGACACCCCGCCCACGCCGCGATGCGCGAGCGCTACAGCCGGCTGCGCGAGGTGTTCGTCGCCCAGCTGTCCGAAGCCCGCACCGTCGGCGCCGTGCATCCCCGCCGCGACGGTCACGGTGAGGCCATCCGCATCGCGGCCGTCTGGGACGGCCTGCAACTGCTCCAGCTCTACCTGCCCCGGCGCATGGACTTCGCGCAGCGCTTCGCCGCCACGATCGACCATTTCACCGCCGTCCTCCGCGCGGCGCAGCAGGACGGCGACCTGCCGGCCCACCGCGATCCCGCGCGTGAGGCGATACGGCTCGTCGCACTGTGGGACGGCTTGCAGTACCAGTGGCTGTACGACCGCGAGAGCGTGGACGTGGCCGCAGAGCTCGCCGCCCACCTCGACGACATCCTCCCCCGGCGCTGATCGGCCACCGTCGGCCGCGGGTGGCCTGCGGACTACGGCTCGCATCGGATTCGGTCGTCGCTGCATGGACGGGCACCCCGCTGAGCCCGCAACTCGCGCACGCGCGTCAGTGCGCGGCGATGACCGCGAGCACGCCCTCGCCGTAGGCCTCGCGCTTCTTCGCGCCGATGCCCGTGATGCCGTCGAGCGCCGCGATGGATGCCGGGCGCTGCTCGGCCAGCGCCCGCAGCGTCGCATCGCCGAAGACGATGTACGCGGGCACGCCCTGCTCCTTCGCCACCCCGGCGCGCCAGGCGCGAAGAGCTTCGAAGAGGTCGCGGTCACCGTCGGCCACAGCATCCGACGCCGCCGCCTTGCGCACGCGCGGGGCACCCCCGCCGCGTCCGAGGACGTCGCGGCGCAGCGGCACCGGGCTCTCCCCGCGCAGCACCGCCGCGCCCTCGTCGCCGACCGCGAGCACGCCGTACTCGCCACGGGCGACGATGACGCCACGGGCGAGCAGCTGTCGGATGACGCTGCGCCAGTCCTGATCGCTGAGGTCCGCTCCCAGCCCGTAGGTGGCGAGCGCGTCGTGGCCCTGCTGACGGATGCGCTCGGTCGATGCTCCGCGGAGGATGTCGACGAGGTGCCCGGCGCCGAACGCCTGATTGCGCTCGCGCTGCAGCCGCACGATCGTCGACAGCAGCTTCTGCGCGGGAACCAGCCCGTCCCAGGTGTCGGGGCTGTCGAGGCAGGTGTCGCAGTTGCCGCACGGCTCGGAGCTCTGCCCGAAGTAGGCGAGGAGGTTCTGCCGACGGCACGACACCGTCTCGCAGAGCGCGAGCATCGCGTCGAGGTGCTGGCCGAGCCGCATCTTGTACGACCGCTCCCCCGGCGATTGGTCGATGAGACGCCGCTGCTGCACCACGTCGCCGAGCCCGTAGGCCATCCACGCGATGGCGGGGTCGCCGTCCCGGCCGGCGCGACCCGTCTCCTGGTAGTAGCCCTCGACCGACTTCGGCAGGTCGATGTGGGCGACGAAGCGCACGTCCGGCTTGTCGATGCCCATCCCGAACGCGATCGTGGCGACCATCACCACGCCGTCTTCGCGAAGGAAGCGCTGCTGGTGGTGGGCGCGCACCGCGGCATCCAACCCCGCGTGATACGGCAGAGCGTCCACGCCCTGCGTGCGCAGATACTCGGCCGTCTGCTCCACCGACTTGCGGCTGAGGGCGTAGACGATCCCGGCAGAGCCGGCCGGCTGGGCGCGAACGAACTGCAGCAGCTGACGGCGCGGATCGACCTTCGGCTCGATGCGGTACTGGATGTTGGGCCGGTCGAAGCTCGCGACGAAATGCCGTGCGTCGGGCAGGCGCAGCCGCTCGGTGATCTCCTGATGGGTCGCGCGCGTGGCCGTCGCCGTGAGCGCCATGCGCGGCACCCCGGGGAAGCGTGCGCTCAGATCTCCGAGCGCGAGGTAGTCGGGACGGAAGTCGTGACCCCACTGACTGACGCAGTGCGCCTCGTCGATGGCGATCACACTGAGTGTGCCCCGCTGCAGCAGGGCACTCGTCGCTGGAGCGCTGAGGCGTTCGGGCGCGACGTAGAGCAGGTCGAGCTCGCCGTCGAGGAAGTCCTGCTCGACGCCGGCACGTTCGGCCGCATTCTGGGTGGAGTTCAGGTACGCCGCCCGCACACCGTTGGCCCGCAGGGCGTCGACCTGGTCGTGCATCAGTGCGATGAGCGGGCTGATCACGAGCCCCGTGCCGGGACGAACGAGCGCGGGCACCTGATACGTGATCGACTTGCCGCCGCCGGTGGGCATGAGCACGACGGCGTCGCCGCCCGCGACGACGTGCGCCACGATGTCGGCCTGATCGCCGCGGAACTCGTCGTAGCCGAAGACCTCCTTCAGCACCGCCCTCGGATCGGACGCAGAAGCGGGTCGCGGCGCGGCCGGGCGAGCGGGTGCGGTGACGGCCGGGTTGGCGGCAGGTGCCGCGTCCCGTGTCGCGCGAGCGAGCGCACCGGCATACCCGTCGTACTCCGGCGGCGGGGCGTCGGCGTCGTCGGGCGGAGTCAGCTCATCCACATCCCACGGCACGTCCGCGTAGGGGTCGTCGTACCGATCGGTGGCTGCACTCACCCGTCCAGGCTAGCCGCGGCATCCGACACTCGACGCCGTCCTCCCCACCCGCCCCGCGA
>NZ_JAUF01000001.1:0-42389 GCF_000585455.1 Microbacterium sp. MRS-1 | reverse complement strand
TGTCGCGTCACCGTTCAAGACTCACCCACCGAGGAGCGGAACCTCTTGATCAACACGCCCTAGTATGTTCACCTCGCCGGTGTCCTGCGCCACACCCGGCGCCGCGGTCTGCCCCGTGCCGGCGGGCATCGCGATCGCGGACCGGTGGATGCCCGTGTTCAGACTCACCAAGTTGACGACCACGACTGCGACCCCGGCGAGCAGGACGATGACGACCGCCCCGGCGATCAGAGCGACAAGACGTCGCCGGTTGCGGCGGACACGGGCGGAACGAACGACACGACGCGACACCCACCGATCATGCAGACATGAACCTGTGAGGAAGTCGAATGTTTCCGGCACTGGACGGGCTGGCTCCAATCGGCACCCGATCAGCGCGCCGTCAGCGCGTCCTGGCCCGCATCCATCGATCGAACGCGTACACCACGGCGTCGCCCCCGGTGATCGTGCCCTCCAGGCGGGCGGGCGCGATGATCCGCAGGAAGGCGTCGAGCAGTTCGGCGGGCGCGACGATCAGGATGTGGGTGCGGCTGAGCAGGAGGGGTGTGAGGTACTCGGTGAAGTAGTCGCCGGCCTCCTTCATTTCGTTGAGCGAGTTCTGGATGCGGGTTCCCTCGACGGTGGTCGTGATGACCTCGTCGGGGAGGTGGTGCAGGCCCGACATGAGGGTCTTCGCGGTCACATCCGACGGTATCCGGTCGGCCACGATGATGAGGTCCGGTGAGATGCGGCCGGCAAGAGCCTTGATCGCGGCCTCGCCGGCTCCCTCGGCGAGGAGGGCGAGCATCCCGAAGTCACTCATCGCGCGTCCTCCTCGTGATCGCCCGCAGGGCGCTGCCGCGCGTCGGTCGCCCGTTCCCCTCGTCATCGCCGATCGGAGCTGGATCTTCCGACCGCCATGACAGCCCGCGCACCCCGGGCTCGAGCGACAGGCGCGTCACGATGCCGTCGAGGAGCGTGGCGGCGTGGCCTTCGACGAGCAGTTCAGCCTCGAGCTCCTCGATCTCCTGCCCCTTCCCGCCGCTGTCGTCGAGGTGGCTCGTCATGCCGTGCACGACGACGTCGGGCGAGTCGAGAGCGGCGGACAGGCGGGCGCGCAGTTCGGCTTCCCTCCGCTCCACGACCCGGACGGTCAGCCTGTACGCACCCACCGTCTCGCTCTTGGCTGCGGGGGCGCGGTCGACGAGTCGGCCGAGCGGGCGCAGCAGCAGGTGGATCGCCAGCACGAGGCCGGTCGTGGCGAGGGCGGGGATGACGTGTCCTCCCGCGGCCTGGCAGCCGACCGCGGCGGAGCACCAGAGGGTGGCGGCGGTGTTCAGCCCCTGCACGGTGAACCCTTGCCGGAGGATCACCCCGCCACCGAGGAAGCCGACGCCGGAGACGACGTAGGCGGTGATCTGCAAGGACGCCTGGGGCACGCCGACTTGGATGCCGTAGAGGACGAACGCGGCGGCGCCGAGGGCGACGAGCGCTTGGGTGCGCAGACCCGCGGTGCGGGACCGGTACTGCCGTTCCAGTCCGATGAGCATGCCGCACCCGCCGGCGAGGAGGAGGCGGAGGATGAAGTCGAGGTTGGTCAGCGTCATGGGACGCTCCTTCAGGGTCGTCGAAGTCAGCCCCGACCTGATCCAGGCAGGGCCGGGGGTGACTTCGGAATGATGATGCCGGTGGAGGCCGGGCGGGTCAGCTGCTGCGGGTGCGGCGTTCGCGCTGCCGCCAGTCCTCGGGGATCGCCTCCTCGAGCGCGTCGTCGACGGTGATGACGCCGAGGATGTGCTCAGTGTCGTCGACGACGGGGACAGACAGCAGGTTGTAGTCGGCCATGACGTTGACGACCTCGATGATGTCGTCCGTGGGCACGAGGCTCACCGGCTCGGCCTCCGCCACGTCGCGCAGGAGTGCGGCGGGGTCGGCGCGCAGGAGTGCGACCAGGTCGACCGACCCTGCGAGGCGCCCGGTGTCGTCGACGACGTAGACGACCGCGAGGGACTGCGGCTGCTGTGCGTCCGCGGCGCGGACGGCGCTCCTCGCTTCCTGGACAGTGACGTCCTCGCCGAGGGCGAGGTATTCGACGCCCATGAGGCCGCCGGCTGTCTTGTCCTGGTAGGTCATCAGGCGGAGCACGTCCCGTCTTTGCGTGGGCGGCAGCGCGTCGAGGACCGGCTGGCGGCGTTCTTGCGGAAGGTCGAGGATCGCGTCGACGACGTCGTCGGCGTGCATGCGGCTGAGCACGGCGGCGATGTCGGCCGTGTCGCGGGCTTTCAGGACTTGCGCCTGGTCGTTGTCGTCGAGTTCCTCGATGACGTCGGCCTCGAGCTCGGGGTCGGTGTGCAGGTGCTCGAACAGATCGTCTCGCTCCCGGGATGACGCGTCCTCGATGAGGTCGGCGATCTGCGCGGGCCGCAGACCGCGCAGCCGCTTGAAGCGGGAGCGTGCCGCGGCGGACGGCTCGTGGCCGATGAGCGCCTCGAACGACTTCCAGTCCCGGAAGGCGTGGGCGCCGTGCCCGCGGCGCGAATACCAGGGCCGTGCGTGCACGTCGAGCGCGGCGGCGACCCACCCGCCGGGAATGCTGTCGATCGCGACATCGTAGGCGCGTACCAGCCGGGCGTTGTCGACGTCGATGAGCCGGTGGCCGAGCACCGCCTCTTTGAGGAGGACCTCGCCGTCGCGGCGTTCGAACGGGCGCAGGTCGAGCTTCGCCGTATCGAGCACGACCCGGTCGTCGTCGAGGGCTTCGATGTTCACCGCGGGGACGAACACGGCGGTCGACCCGACCCGGGCCACCAGCCCGGTCACCGCCGGGTAGCCTTCCGGGCCGAGGCGGACGATCACGTCGGCGAGAACGCCGATCTGGTTGCCTTTGGCGTCCTGGATCGGCTGTCGCAGCATGCCCGACAGGAGCGTCCGGGGACGGGTGGTGGTCATGATTGCATCGTTCATCTGTCTCACCGTTCTTTCAAGACCAGCAGTTCAGTGCCCGAGGGCGAGTTGGATGACACGGACGATGACGAGGATCATCGCGATCAGCAGGTAGATGCGCAGCACGCTCAGCCCGAGCCGCCGCCCGGTGGACAGCTTCGGCGGGTTCAGCAGCGCGATAGGAGGCATCCGCCACGAGGCGCGCGCGCTGCGCGGAACCTCGTCCGGGTCGCTGCGCGCGGGGCGACGGACCCGGGCGACTGCGAACCCGACACCGGTCAGCATCGAGAGCACGGCGCCGGCGACGAGGATCATGATGATCTGGTCACCGCTGATGTCCGGGAAGATGACACTCGCCGTCAGCACCAGGGAGAGGATGACGAGCACCGCGATCACGGCGGAGGTGAAGATGTTCAGCCGCCGCCCGTTCACCCATGGGCCGAGCACCTCCTTGTCGTTGCACAGCAGCAGCAGAAAGACGGTGGCCGAGGGCAGCAGCACCCCGGCGAGGACCTGCACCCCGACCGTGATCAGACCCAGCGGGCTGCCCGGGATGACGACGATGATAGCGGAGACGATGAGCAGCCCGGCGAACGCGGCGTAGAAGCCCTTCGCATCCGACACCTTGCGGTGCAGCGAGTGCTTCAACCCGAGCGTGTCGCCGAGTGCGTACGAGGTGGAAAGGCCCACCGCGGCCGCACCGATGATGGATGCGTCGATCAGGGCGATGGCGAACAGGATGCCGGCGACCCGGCCCACATACTTTCCGATGCCGGCGGCGACCCCGCCGGCGTCGGTGAAGTTCCCGAACTCGGGGGTGCCGGCGAACACCGCGGCGGACACCGCGATGAGGATCGTCGCCCCCACGATGACGATCACGATGCCGATCCACAGGTCGGCCTTCTCGTAGTTCATGAACCGCGGCGTGATCCGCTTGTCGATGATGTACGACTGCTGGAAGAACAGCTGCCACGGCGCCACGGTGGTGCCCACGATCCCGATGATCAGCAGCATCACCGTCGACAGCTCGGCGCCGGGCGGGAAGCCGGGGATGAACCCGTGCGCGACCTCCGCTGCGGAGGGGTGTGCCAGGAATGCGAGCGGGACGAGAATGAGGGACCCGAAGATGAGGAACATGCACAGCCGCTCGAACCGGCGGAACGACCCGGTGCTCACGGCGGCGACGATCACGACCGCGGCGATGATCACGCCCGGCACCTCGGGAAGTCCCAGATAGCTCAGCCCCAGGCTGATGCCGATGAACTCGGTGATGATCGTCAGCGCGTTCAGGATGAACAGGTCGATGACACTGAACGCGCCCCAGAACTTCCCGAACCGCTCGAGGATCAGCCGGGCATGCCCGACCCCGGTCACCGCGCCCAGGCGCAGAACCATCTCCTGGTTCACGTAGAGGACCGGCACCAGCAGCAGCAGCACCCACAGCAGTGCGGTGCCGTAGTTCTGCCCCGCCTGCGTATACGTGCCGAACGCGCCGGCGTCGTTATCGCCGACCATGACGATCAGGCCCGGCCCGACGATCGCCACGAGGGTGCGCAGCTTCGCGGACAGCTTCGTGCGGGGCGCCGTGTCATCGAGCTGGATCGTGCCGAACGCGCCCTCGATGTTCCCCACGTGGGCGGAGTCGAGCACCGCGTGCTGCTGCGTCGGTGGAGTGTTGGTGGTCGTCATGATGCATCGCTTTCTCACCCCGAGTCGGGTGGGCATGGAAGCGGACCCCCAGGCACGGTCGATCAACGACCGCACGGAGGGCACGGAAGAAGACGGCAGGCGAAGAGCCCCGCCCAGGTAGCCCGAGTGGGCGTCTAGAGGAAGAAGGGGGGCGTGCGGAACGCCCAACTATCGTGATCGCTCATCGCTCACCTCCCCGATCGGATTCCTCGCACCTTGAGGCTCGTCGATACGACTCAGCCTCTCCACGTAAGACCTTTGGCACTTCGTGACGTCACCCGGGAGCGGGAGCCAATCGGGGCGACCCCTTAAGCCGGGGAAGCCTGTCCTGACCCGGAGCGTCTCTCGACGTATGGGGTCGCTGGCGTGTGTTCACGAAGGAGCCTCAGCTAACGATCGGCGCCTAACGCGTCAAGTGTAGGCCACGGACGGCGCGACTTCGTCCCCGAAGGCCGAATCCGGTGCCCCGAAATTCTGGGAACCACTGAGCGGCGGACACGCAACCCGCAGCTGCGGGGCCGACGGATGGGCCCCTCCCCCCGCTCGGGCCGGCGCTCAGGATTTCCGGTTCTCCAGCTCGTCGAGGATCTTCACCTGGTTGGCGAGGATCGTCATCTGCTGATCCTGCAGATTCGCCAGATACGTCAACGTCCGATGATCCGCCTCCGCCTTCGCATCCTGCTGCGCCTGGATGACGTTCTGACCGACCATGATCACCGGCAGCAGCACCAGCTGCAGGAAGTTCTGCGAGATCCACGCCACCAGCGTGATCATGCTCGGCGCGATGATCCACGCCGGGAAGTAGTGCTTCAAATCTGGATTGATGGACACCAGGATCGCCGGCAGCGACAACAGCGACAACAGCGCGAACAGGTACGCACTCCACATCGAGCCCACACTGTTCGTGATCTTCAACGCCAGGCTGTCGTTGAACCGTGCCACAGCCGACCGCTCTGTGCGCAACAGCTCCCGCGGGTGCTGAACATTCACATTCCGCTGCTGATCACTCATTGCCGCATCGTACGACCCGAACGCCCCGCATACCTTGTGGCCTGCGCGGCTCGCGAGTTATGCGGACCTAGAGTCGTTCCCGATATTGCCCTGGGTGACGGGTCGCCGATCAAGCCGACGACAGCCGCGCGCTGAACGCACGTTGTCAGCTTCCCTGTTGGCGGGTGTGGTTGAGACGGTAGGAGTCGGTGCCGGTTTCGATGATGGTGCCGTGGAAGGTGAGCCGGTCGACGATCGCCGCGCACAGCCGCGGGTCGGTGAAGGTGCGGGTCCATTCGCTGAACGACTGATTCGTCGCGATGGCCACGGACGCCTTCTCTTCACGTTCGGTGAGGACCTGGAACAGGAGCTCGGCGCCGCGTTTGTCGAGTTCCATGTAGCCGAGCTCGTCGATGATGAGCAGGTCCACGCGCCCATAGCGTGCGATCGTCCGGGCCAGTTGCATGTCGTCGGCGGCTTCGACGAGTTCGTTCACGAGCCGGGTGGCGAGGGTGTATTTCACGCGGAATCCTTTCTCCGCGGCGGCGGTGCCGAGCCCGATCAGCAGATGGGACTTCCCCGTGCCGCTATCGCCGATCAGGCAGAGCGGGTCGCCGCGGCGCACCCAGTCTCCGCCGGCGAGGGTGTTGATCGTGGCGGAGGTGACGTTGGGGTTCTGGTCGTAGTCGAAGTCGTCGAGGAACTTCGGCCGCGGGAACCCCGCGGACTGCACGCGGCGGATCGTGGACCGGCGGTCCCGATCGTCGACCTCGGCGAGCAGCAGCTCAGCGAGGAATCCGATGTAGGATAGCTGTCCCTTCTCCGCCGCAGTCGCCGCCTCGGCCAGCACCGCCCGCATGGTCGGCAGCCGCAACCGGCGCAGGGCGCTGTCGACCGCGGCGGCGGCGGCCTCGTCGGTCATCGGGCGCCGGCGGCGCAGGACCGGGGACACAGACGTGGTGGTGGTCATGCGGGGTGTGCTCCTTCAGTCGTTTCATGCGCTGTGGTCTTCGCGATGCGGCGTTTCAGCAACTCGTTGTACCCGGCGACCGAGGGCGCAGGGCGCCGATCTGCGCGTAGCCCGGCGATCACAGCGAGCGGGTCCATCAGACGGCGCTGCGTGAGTGACACGACGTTCGCCGTCACCGTCGATGCGCGTGCCGCATCGGTGCGGACCGTCATCGTGGGGTCAGCCGCCGCGGCACGGCGGGCTTCGATCGCGACGACCTCGGCAAGCACCGACCCGACGTTCAACGCTGCGCGGATCCCGGCGACGACCGCCGCAGCGGGAATGTGGCGGTGCAGGAGGAGCACGTCGATCAGCTCCCGGGTGCCGAGCCCGTCGCCGTTGACCCGGCGCGACGCGTCCCAGAACGCCTCATGCTCGGCCGTGAGCGCACCTGATGCGCGGGCGTGGGCGAGGACGGTGGAGCCGGCGAGAGCGCCGGGTTTGAGTTTGAGGACCTCCAGGTAGTGGTCCAAGACCACGGCCTGACCGTTGCGGACCGCGACGCGTTCGTGCCGAGCGACCAGGCGGTGCCCGTCGAAGATGAGCACCTCCGACGCCCGCAGGATCGCCCGCACCCGCCTCCCGATCAGCGACACGGGCACGGAGTACTTCGCCTGCCGGATCGTGACCAGGGCCGCATGATCGACCATCGGCGACAATGGCTGCCCAGGCTCGAACCCGTCCACCGGCAACGGTGTCAACCGCGGCCGTTCACGTTCCCAGTCCTGCCCCACCGTGGTCAGCCGGCCGGTGATCCGACGGCCGCTATCACGCGCGTCGCAGCGGCGGATGTACTCGTTGAGCTCGTCGAACGACTTCACCTTCGGAACCGGGGTCAGCCAGGTGCGACGGAACCGACCGACCTCGCCCTCGACCCCGCCCTTCTCGTGCGCACCGTCGATGCCGGGTTCGCAGTAGAACGCGTCGAACCCGTAGTGCGAGCGGAACAGCGCCCACCGCTCGTTCTCCTCCCGGCGGCGGCCGACGCTGAGAACCTTCTTCACCGCCTGCCCCAAGTTGTCGTACTTGATCTGCATCGTCGGCACCCCGCCGAGTTCCTCGAACGCGGTCACGTGGCCTTCGAGGAACGCTTCCTGCGACAGCGTCGGGTAGACCCGGTGAATGGCCTTCCCGGAGTGCGACATCCGGAACACGAACAGGAACGCCTTCGTCCGCACCCCCGCGAGGTCGATCCACAGCTCCCCGAAATCGACCTCGGCTTCCGCGCCTGGAGCGTGCTCCTGCGGGATGATCGCCGCGCCGGCCAGGCGCCCGGCTTCGATCTCGATCTGCGGGCGCCGAATTCGCACGTAGTCCCGCACCGACGGGTAACCGACATCGGCGTCGTGCTCGTCGATGAGCCGGTTCCAGATCCGTGTCGCCGTGTGACGCTGCTTGCGCGGCGCGGTCAGATCTTCCCGCAGCATCTCGCCGATCACCGTCTTGAAAGGGCCGAGCTTCGGCGCGACGCGCTCGGGGACCTTCCTCGTCGGTGGCACCGCGGACACCAGCGCCTGCCGCACCGTGTTCCGGCCGACGCCATACCTGGCGGCAAGCTTCCGCGTTCCTAGCCCCTCGAGGCGATGATCACGCCTGATCCGCGCGAACAAATCCACCCGACTCCCCACCCGACCACCTCCGTCTCCGTGCTCCCAGCGAGCACGAGACAAGCGATACAGGCGGTCCCGAATCAGACCGACACGACGCTCCGACAACGCGCGGGGTGGTCCCGAATCAGAGTGACAAGGCGGTCCCCAACCACGCTGACACACTCAGCTGCGACCCGAACTACGCCGACGCCTGCGTGCCCATCGCGAGCGACGTCGACTGCGCGGGCGGAAAGGGCAACGGTCCCGCCTACTTCGACGGCGTCGCCCGCGTCGTCGGCCGCGACATCTACAAGCTCGACGGTGACGGAGACGGCTGGGCCTGCAACGGCTGACGCGTCGCCAGCTGCCAGGCGGTGCCGTCACATCGAGAAGGCGCCCGCCCTTCCCGAGGAGTCTCTTCATTCGAATAAATGTCCGAAGGTGTCGCTACACTGGAGGCATGGAAGAGATCGCGCCGATGAGCGAAGACAGCGACCAGCTGTCCGCGCTCGCGTCTCTCGTCGCCGACACCGAGACGGTGCTGGCGGCGGTCTCGGCGGCGCAGGTGGCTGAAGTGAAGCTGCTGGCGCGAGCCGGGCAACTCGCCGAGCGTCAGGCTGCCACCCAGCGGGGCTCGGTGCGCGTGCACGACATGGCCCTGCGTTCGATCGCCGCCGAACTCGGGGGAGTGATGCGAGTGACCGACCGCACCGTGCAGCAGCGCATCGGCGAGGCGCGTGAGCTCGTCGAGAGCTACCCCGCCACCCTCGACGCCTGGGAGAGCGGGCGCCTCACTCGCGCTCACGTACGGGTGATCATGGATGCCGGGGCGCCCGTGCCTGCCGATCGCCGGGCCGAGTTCGAGGCGGAGGCGATCCGGCTGTGCGCCGGCGACACGCCCAACCGCGTGCGTTCTGCCGTCGAGATCCTCGCCGAACGCTGCGCCGAGCGCTCGTTCACCGAACGGCACGCAGAAGCGAGCCGCGGCCGACGGGTGCGCGTGGTGCCGGGCGCCCAGGGCATGTCCGACCTCATCGCGACGGTTCCGACCGTCATTGCGGAGGGGGTCATGGACCGCCTCACGCAGCAGGCGACGGTCATCATCGATGCGCGCACCCCCGACGACGACGACCCGCGCACGACCGATCAGGTGCGTGCCGACGTGCTCAGCGACCTTCTCCTGACGGGCGCGCCGGCGCTCGATCCGACCGCCTCCGGCGACGGGCCGGGAACGCTCGGTGCGATCCGCGCCCAGGTGCAGGTCATCGTGCCGGCCCTCATCCTCCTCGGCGCCGACGAGGGGCCCGTCGACCTGGTCGGGCGCGCACCCATCGACGCCGACACCGCGCGGTGCCTCGCTGCCGAGACCCACTCGCTCGCGCGCGTGCTCACCGATCCCGTCGACGGCACCGTCATCGCGGTCGACAGGTACCGCACCGCGGGACCGCAGCGGCGATTCCTGCGCGCCCGCGACCAGCACTGCCGCTTTCCCGGATGCCGCCGCGCGGCCATCCGCTGCGAGATCGACCACACCATCGACCACGCCCGGGGCGGACCCACCGCCCTGGGGAACCTCGCCCACCTGTGCCAGCGACATCATTCGATGAAGCAGTTCACCGCCTGGACGGTGCGACAACACCCCGGGGGAGTCCTGGAGTGGACCTCGCCGACCGGTCGCCTCTACCGCGAGGACGCACCCATCCCACCGGTCACGTTCGTCATGAGTCCCGCGCCACCGCCGGCGATGGCCGATTCCGTACCGCCGTTCTGATCCGCGCACGTCCGTCCGGCGTTCCCGCGCGGTCCGGTCGCCTCAGGAGTGCGGCGCGGCCGCCTCCGACGAACCCGGCGCCACCACGCCCGGCACATCCTCGAGGGCGTAATACACCGGCAGCCCGCGCGACTCGGCGATCGCGACATCCTGATCCGCACCGCGCGACTCTCCCGGCAGACGCAGCACCGCGTCGCAGCGCTGCAACAGGCGCTCCGCCGTCGGATACATGACCTCCGCGGCCAGCGGATCGGTCGGGCCCGTCGCCCCCGCACTCTCGAGCACCGGAAGCGCCACCCATTCGCCGATCATGGGCACATGGCCGGCCCGAAACAGCGGCCACGCCGCCGTCTCCAGCCGCTTCAGGTTCTGCGCCATCAGCGCGGGGTCACCATCGGTGCCAGACGCGTAGGGCCCGGCGATCAAAATCATCAAAGACGCGGTCATGTCGGTTACACTACGACATAACGTGCAAAAACAAGAAAGAACGTGAATGCTCGCCGCTGCTCGCAAAGACCTCCTCCTCGACCGCCTCCGCCGCGATGGTCGCATCGTCGCCAAAGAGATCGCCGCCGAACTCGGCCTCTCCGAAGACAGCATCCGTCGCGACCTCCGCGACCTCGATGCCGCCGGTCTCGCCGTACGCGTCTACGGCGGCGCCCTGCCGGCCTCGCCCGCGGTCGTCGACTACGCCGCCCGCACCGCCGTCGCCCCCGACAGCAAACGTCGTGTCGCCGCCGTCGCCGCATCCCTCATCGAGCCCGGCGCCACCGTCATCCTCGACGGCGGCACCACGAGCCTCGCCCTCGTCGACGCGCTCCCGCGCACCCAACCCGGCACGATCATCACCCACAGCCCCACGATCGCCGCTGCCCTCCTCGACCACGCCGTCGACGTCTTCCTCATCGGCGGCCAGCTGTTCAAGCACTCCGCCGTCGCCTGCGGAGCCGCTGCCGTCGAAGCCGCCGGCCGCATCAGTGCCGACCTCTTCTTCCTGGGCGTGACCGGCATCCATCCCACCGCCGGGCTCACCACCGGCGACGCCGACGAAGCCGCCATGAAACGTGCGCTCGCCGGCCGCGCCGCCGACACCTACGTGCTCGGCAGCGACGAGAAGATCGGCACCGCCTCTCGTTACGGTGTGCTCGACCTCGACGCCGTCACCGCGATCATCGCCGACGTCTCCGACGCCGACCCGACCGCGCGCGAACTCGCCGCGCGTGGCCTCACCCTGCTTCACGCGCGCTGACTCAGACGGCGATCATCACGAGGCTCGCGATCGTGCCGACCGGATGATCCGGCCGCACCGACAACGTCGCCTGATTCGCCCGCACGGCATGGCGAGGAGCCAACGCCGGGTCTCGCGTCGTCGTGCGGTGATCGTCCGCGCCCATGAGATGCGCCAGCTGGCGCCGTCGCTCGTCGTCGCTCGTGTGCACGCCGTCGTCGGCCACCGAGACCGTCGTGCGGTGATGATCGCGATGCGCTCGCACCACGATTCTGCCCGCCGTCCGGCAGTGACCGATGGCATACGACAGCAGGTCAGCGAGCACCTGACGCAGCTCGGTCTGTTCGAAGCGCACGCTGCCACAGCCCTCATCGATCACGTGCAGCGCCACGCCCCGCGCCGCCGCGACGCCGAGGAACACGCCGCACACGTCCGAGAGCGCCGCCGACACGTCGCTCGGGGGGATAGAGCGCGCGGTGTCTTCCCGTGCCGTCCGGAACAGATCATCGACCATGTCGACCAGCTGCTGCGTCGCCCGGCTCAGCCGTCCGCCGATCTCGCCGGCTCGGGTGTGCGACTCCAGAAGATCGGCATAGCCCGCCACCGTCGTCAGATGCCCGCGCAGGCGGTGCGCCGCATCGCGGAGGAAGTCGTCGCGGATCCGTGACGCCTCGAACACGGTCGTCATGTCCCGCGCCACGATCACCGCACCGCGCCGGGCCCCGCGCTGATCCCGGAACGGGCGGGCAGCGATCGACATCGCGCGCTGCTCCACCCCTTCACCCACCCACGTCGTGTACGGAATCGCATTGCCTTTCGAGGCCACCTCACGCAGCAGCTGCGGCCCCAGCGCGATGGGCGTGACCCGATCGGCGTGGAAGAAGCGCAGGTCACGGTACTCCGCGCCGGCGCTCAGCTTCTCGGGCAGACCGGCCCGTGCGAACGCCGCGCGCGCCGGATCGTTCAGGCGCCGGGGGATGCCGCGCTCATCGGTCACGATCACCGCTTCGCCGACGATCTCGTTCAGCGTCGACAGGACGAGCGGTCCGTCCTCGCAGGCACGGCGTGACCGGCGGCCCCAGCCGCGCGCCGCCGATCCGGTTCTCCTGCTCGCCATGCTCATGGGTCCTCGTTCCGTGCCCGCCACGGTGTGCTGCCCCCTCGACGGTTCTAGCAGACGGCGTCGCCGGCCCCCGAGCGCATCGGTGGCCACGGTAGGTGGAATCACCGACCCGTTGTGCGCTCCGGTGCGCGAAGTTGCCGTCTTCTTCGCCATTTGCGGACGGTGAGTCTGATAAGTGCGTGAAGATAGTCGTCGGCGGGGGGGCCACTCGACAGGAGAACGCACATGCCATGCCCGTGCCCCCGATCGCTCCGCCCCCACCCGACCCCGCGATCGTGACAGGGCAGCTCTCCATCCTCGACGTCATGATCGTCGAGGACCAGCCCCTCTTCCGCGAGATGCTCGCCGTGCTGCTGGCCGACCAGAACGGTTTGCGGGTCCGCGCTGTCGCCTCCTCGACGGAGAGTGCCCGTCACGTCGACGTGCGCACTCTCGACGTCGCCCTCATCGACCTTCGCCTGCCCGACGGCGACGGCATCCGGCTGGGCAGGGAACTCCGGCTGCGTCGCCCGGGTCTCGGCATCCTCGTGCTCTCCGCGTCCGACTCGATCAGCACCCTCCTCGACGTCCCCGGCAGTGAAGCCGCCGGGTGGGGCTTCCTCTCCAAGAACTCCTCGCTGTCGGCATCCGCACTCGTCTACGCCATCCGCGCCGTCGCGGCGGGGCGTACCGTGCTCGACCCGGCCATCCGGGCCCAGCGCGAGATCCGCCGCAACAGCCCGCTCACCCGGCTCAGCCGGCGACAGCGCGAAGTCGTCGCTCTCGTCGCCGACGGCTTGACCAACGCGGCGATCGCCGACCGACTGGGAATCTCTCCCCGCTCCGTCGACGCGCACCTCAACGCGGCCTACGGCCTGCTGGGCATCCCGGCCAGCCGTGAGCGCAACCCGCGCGTCGAAGCCGTACGCAGCTACCTGCAGCACACCACGTCGTCCTGGACCTCGGCGGGATGACCCGGTCGCGCCCCTCGCGCGACTCCCGCGCGGATGCCGGGACCGACCATCGGATCGTGCTGGTCGCGACCGCCGCCGCCACGCTCGCGGTCACGATATACACCAGCCTGCAGGCGTGGCTGCTCAACGGCTGCACTGCCGCCCAGGGTGTCGGTGTCGAGGTCTGGGCAGCGGTGGGCGCGGCCGTCGTCGCGCCCGTCGTCATGCTCTCCGCCGTCCACGTCCTGCGGCCCGAGCGCTACGGCTACCTCGCGCGGTTCCTGTCCGTCGTGGCGATCGCGGTCGGCGCGGCGCTCACACTCGCAGCCGCTCGAGCGGCGCTCGCGGCGCTTCTCGCCCCGGATGCCGTCGCGCCGGCCCGCATCGGCGAGTACATCAGCGCCACGGTGGCGGCGGCGTGCGCGGTCGGCCTCGGCCTCGTGCAGGTGGACGTGGCGCGACGCATCCGCCACGCCGAACGGGAGCAGTCGATCGCCCAGGCCCGGGCTGCCGGCCTGGTCGCCGAACTGCAGGAGGAGGAGTTGCGCCTGCGCTACGAGCTCGCCGAGACGATCCACGGCAGCGTACAGGGCACCTTCGTCGTCATGGAGGCGCGACTGCGGCATCTGGCACTGTCGGCGCAGCACGCCGATGCGGGCATCGCCGGCGAGCTCCACGCCGTCGCGGCCCAACTCGAACGGCTGCGCGAAAAGGAACTGCGCGCCCTCAGCGGAAGGCTCTACCCCGTCGACCTCGAGCGCGGACTTGCCTCGGCCGTTCGCGCGCTCGTCGTGCGTCTTCCGCCGTCGGTCGCCGTCACGGCGCCCGATGACGCCGTCTTCGCGGCTTTCGAGAGTCGCCTCTCCCACGAAGCGCGCGTTCTCGTGGTGCGTGTCATCGAGGACGCCTTCTCCAACGCACTGCGCCACGGTTCCGCCGACCACGTCATCATCACGGCGCGCGAGAGCGGCAGCACCCTGCACGTCGTGGTCAGCAACAACGGCTCAGCGCCCCCGGCGACACCGTCGCTGTCGGGGCTGGCGCGCCTCCGGCGACGCGCGCAGGTGCTCGGGGGAGAGCTGGTGCTCGCGCCGCGCCACGGGGGGCGTTCGCCCTCGGGAGCCCGTTTGGCGCTCACGCTCCCGATGCTGAGCGTGGAAAACGCCCGGCGGGCCGCGGCATCCGCCGGCGCCACAGCAGCACAGCGCACACCGCCCCCTGCACCATGACGACGGCGCTGATCGTCGACGCGATCACGCCCGCAGACTGATCCGCCGCGGTCAGCAGATCGAAGCCGGCGTGCCAGAGCACCACGGGGACGATGCTCCACCGTGCGCCGGCCGTCATCCACGACAAGACGAACGATCCGAGCACGAGGGCCAGCATCCAGCCGACGATGCCGGCGCCCATCGCCTGATACGTCGGGTTGAAGAAGAACGCCGGACCGTGCCACACGATCCAGACCGCGGCGACCAGCACCGACGCCCAGAACACCGATACGCGCTCCGCGAGCACGGGAAGCAGCCATCCGCGCCACCCGGCCTCCTCACCGAGGCCGAACGTCGCCGCCCAGACCAGTGCGACCAGCGGCCAGGCAAGGCCCGGCAGCTTGCCGGTGGTGCCGAAGGCGGCCGGGTCGGGCCAGCCGCGGCGGTGAAGAAGCCGATCAGGTAGTACAGCGCCGGCATCCCCAGCGCGGCGAACCACCAGAATCCGCCGAACCGCAGTCGCAGGATGCGTCGTGCCCACCGCGCCACGGCCGTCGGTCCCGCCGCGAACCAGGTCGCCGCCACTGCTCCGACCGCCGGTCCCACCGACGCGACGAAGAACGTGGCCGGCACGGTGTCGAGCGTGCCCGACGGCGCTGCGCGCGCGTCGACGAGAAGCGGCAGCCACAACCCCCAGGTGATGGCGAAGGTGACGCCCAGGAACACCGCCACGGTGCCGCGCCGTGCGGGCGCCGCGATCCCCGCCGGTGGGTACGCGCTCATGCGTCGAGTCAACTCCGCCCCTCGCGGCGCAGCCAGCGGCCGTGGCCGTGACAATCTGCCCAGGCGGGAACGCTCCCACGGCGACCAGCCGACCCCCCGGGCACCTTGCCGGTACGTGCTTTCGCGTAAAACTCTCGTGAAATCGCGGATATCGGACGATGCGCTCTTTCGCGCTGCGACACAATGATGCTGCGCCCGGTCTTGGGGCCGGCGCGACCCATCCGTTTCTGGGAACGGAGCACTTTCTGCAGCGCTGCGCCTCCCCCTCACAGGATGCGCTGGGCCTGCGGCGAGCGGGGTCGGATCCTGGGGAAAGAGGAATGACGATGAGTCGAGCCGGCGACGCTCGCATTGTGGAGATCTACGTCAACGCCCACTGGCAGCCAGCGCCCTCCCGCCGTTACCTCGACCCGCCCACGGCCCGCCAGTTGCGCGCCGAGGGGATCACGATGGTGCGTGTCGCTCCCAGCCTCTGGAGCCGCATCACCGGCCGCGCCGCCGGGCTTGCCGGCCGTGACATCTCCGTCGCCCGATACCTCGCGACCACCACGCACCGCGGCGGCGACGCCACCGCGCGGGCGTGATCGACCGGCCGCGCTCCGTGCGCGTCCTCGTCGTGGAAGGGCAACCCCTCCTTCGCGACCTGCTCGCACGCCTCATCGATCAGCAGTCGGGCATGCGTGCCGTCGCGCTCTGCGACTCTGCCCGCACGGCGATCGAGGCGACCGAACGGGCGATCGACGTGGCCCTCATCGGTCCGCACGTCCCGGGCGGGGGCGGTGTCCCGCTCGGTGAAGCACTGCGTGCCCGCTCGAGCCGGCTCGGCATCGTCGTGCTGGCGGCGCCCGAGGCGCGCGATCGTCTGCGTCATGGGCCGGCGGAGGACGCTGCCGGCTGGGCCGTGCTCTCCAAGAACCTCTCGCTGACATCCCCCGCTCTCATCTACGCCCTCAGGTCGGTCGCCGCCGGGCGTCGCGTACTCGACCCCGCCATCCGGGCGGAGAGCGTCGAATGGCGTGAGAGTCCCCTCTGCCGCCTCAGCGCCCGTCAGCGCGAGGTGCTCGCCCTCGTCGCCGAGGGGCTCAGCAACACGGCGATCGCCGGGCGGCTCGCCCTCTCGCCGCGCTCGGTCGAAGCGCACCTGCGGGCGGCCTACGCCGTGCTCGGCGTCGGGTCCGACTCCGCGCGCAACGCCCGACTGGATGCCGTGCGCGCGTATCTCGCGCACGGGGGATCGGAGTTCGCGAACGCGGTGGGTGAGATTCCTCTCATATAGCCCCACGAGTCGCCTCCGGTGGTCGATGATGGGCGTGCCCCATCCCCATGCGGTGACGAACCCCAGATGTCACCACGGGAAGGCGGTCGCCCTGCCCCTGCCGGGGGGCTGGCGCGGGGCGACCGCATCCCTCCGTCCGACGGTCGAGCACTTACGTCGTCGGACGGTCCGTCCGCGCCCCGGCGAGCGTCTCCGCGAAGACCGCGAGCACGATGCCCAGGCAGGCCCCGGCCGTGTTCGCGATGATGTCGAGCACGCTCGGCGTCCGCGCGGACAGCGCGATGGCCTGTCCGGTCTCGATCGTGACGGTCGTGAGGAAAGCGATCGGCATCACAAGCCAGCGGTCGCGCGCGAGGATGAGCGTCAAGAGGAACCCCAAGGGCACGAACAGCAGGATGTTCGCCCCGAACTCGATCCGCGCGTAGGTCAGGAGCGGGAAGACCCGCGTCACCGCCCGCAGCAGCGGCCCGGCGCCGGAGTCCACGGGCGCCGGCCAGAATGCGATCAGCGCGAGGGCGATCACGTATGCGGACAACCACGCCCGGGGGCTGCGTACCGACCGCGTCACCGTCGGGCGCCACCGCTGCACGTGAGGCGCCGACAGGGGTGGACGCCCGTGCGCTCTCGCCATGGCAGCTTCCCTTCTTTCGGGTCGCCCCTTCACGACGAAAATCCGTGCTGGATTATAAGAACAAACCTCTCCCCGATATGTAGACGAATGGCTACACTGACTACTACTTGGGGGTAGGAATGGTGGGGTGCAGCTGATGGCCCGCAGCGGTCCGCGCGCGGTCAACGTCGTGCCAGCGTACTGGGATACGGCAGGCAGTGGTCGCTTCTTCACGCGATGGAGCGCCGTCGCGTCGTTGCCGGTATCGACACTCCTGCTCGTCCCCGTCGTCCAGGGCACTCGTGACGGCTATGTGCAAGCCATCGCCGCGGCTCTGCTCAGTTGGGTCGTGCTCGCCCTTCCCGTTCTCGTTGTGGCCGGCGCAGAACGTCGAATGCGTGATCACCGCTCTCGTGCCATCCTCGTCGCCGTCACGCTCCTCGTCGTCGCCATCGTGCGCCCGATACTCAACGAGACGTTCGTCCACGTCCTCTTCGGTGGCCGCTCCGGCGGCGTGTGGGCAGCGCGCATCGGCACCAACATCATCGTGGCGTTCGGGCTGTTCACCCTCGTCGCGATCATCACGACCCAGTATCAGCAGACTCGTGCAACCGCCGACCGTCTCGCCCACGCCCTGGGTCGCCTGGAAGCCGCGACGGGGCAGGTCGTCACCGACGATCGCGACGCCCGGCTCGTCATCCGTGGCATCGTCGCGGAGCTTCGTGCCGAACGTGACGCGATGCTGGCGCGGGTCGTCGACTTCGACGCCGTGCGTGACTTCTCCGAACGCGTGCGCGCCGCGAGTCACCGGCTGGAGGAGATGGCCGCGGGCAGTGCACCGGTTCCCGCACTGTGGGCGCCCCTCTCGCGCACGGCGCGACGCCGTCACGGGCTCGAGCGCCTCCAGCCGACGCCGCTGCTGTGGGTCGGAGCGCTCTACCTCCTCATGAGCGCGCCGTATCTGCTGACGGTGGGAGACGTCTTCGACGTGGTCATCGCGGGCGTCGCCATCTTCCTGCTCGATCTCGCCGCCGGTGCCGTGCTTCGCGCATTGCCGGGCGACGTCCGCCGTGGCCGAGGAGCGATCTTCCTGCTCGTCTGGATGCTGGCCGGCATGACCGCCGCGGTCGTGGGGCGTCTCCTGCTGCCGGACACCGGAGCGCTGATGATCATCCCCGTGTTCGCGATGCCGCTGGCAGCCATCGTCCTCTCGCTCGCCATCGACACGTATCGCTGGGCTCGCACCGACGAGGTCGACGCCACCCGCGAACTCGCCCGTGCCGCGGTCGACTTCGCCGACCGTGTGCGTCGCGCGCAGGCGCCGTTGCACCACGCGGCATCCACCCTCCACGGGCGCGTGCAGGGGCGCTGCGTCATCTTCGCCGCCCGCGTCGACGAGCACGCGCCGACGGCGGACGACATCGCGCAGTTCCGTCTCGAGACCGACCGGGCGCTCGACGAGGTGCTCATCCCCGCGGGCACGTCGGAGATCGACACCGTCGGAGCGTTGCGGCGGATGCTCGCGGGATGGGAGCCGATCATGGCGCTGGAGACCCGCATCGACGACGCGGCCGCGTCGGCCGTGGACGGCGCCGACGCCGCGCCCATCGTCTCGGAGGTCGTCAACGAGGCCCTCGTCAACGCGGTCAAGCACTCCGGTGCGCGCGCCGCGCGGATCGACATCTCCACGGATGCCGGGGGAGACCTCCACGTGCGGGTTGCGTCGGCCGGAGAACTGCCGCGCGCCGTCATGCCCATACGACCGTTTGCGGGACGCACGCTTCTCTATCAGGACGGGGCGGAGGTCGTCCTCGAGTCGACCCTGCCGGCCGCCCTGATCGCCGCCCACGCCTGAGTCGGCACGTCATCGGGCCGTCGCTCGCGCGACACAGAGCGATCCTCTGCGGGCGCTATGATCGCCCCACGCGCGCGTCGCTGCACGCCTCGGAGCAGACCCCCCTTCACGCCCCGCAGGAGATCGCATGTCCCTTCGCTACAAAGCCGTCATCCCCGCTGCGGGTCTCGGCACGAGGTTTCTTCCCGCCACCAAGGCGATGCCGAAAGAGATGCTGCCGGTCGTCGACAAGCCCGCGATCCAGTACGTCGTCGAAGAGGCGGTCGCCGCCGGCATCCGCGACGTCCTCATCATCGTCGGACGCAACAAGAACAACATCGCCAACCACTTCGACTCCGTGCCCGAGCTCGAGACGGCACTCACGACGAAGGGCGACACCGCCAAGCTCGGCAAGGTCGCCCACTCTTCGCAGCTCGCCGACATCCACATCACCCGCCAGGGGGAGCCGCGCGGGCTCGGACACGCCGTGTCGCGAGCGGCGTCGTACGTCGGTGACTCCTCCTTCGTCGTGATGCTCGGCGACGACCTCATCGACGAGCGCGACCCGCTTCTTCCCGCCATGCTCGCAGTGCACGAGCGCACCGGCGGTGCCGTCGTCGCGCTCATGGAGGTCGAGCCCGAGCAGGTCCATCTCTACGGCGTCGCCACGGTCGGAGCGCGCAGCGACGATGGATCCGTCCGCATCCTGGATCTCATCGAGAAGCCGGCTCGTGAGGATGCCCCCTCCACTCTCGCCGTCATCGGTCGCTATGTGCTGGGTCCCGAGGTGTTCGGCGTGCTCGCGCACACCCCGCCCGGCAAGGGCGGCGAGATCCAGCTGACCGATGCGCTCCGCGAGCTCGCGGCCGATCCTGACGGCCCCGGCGTCTACGGCGTCGTCTTCAGCGGGCGCCGTTATGACACCGGTGACCGTGTCGACTACATCAAGGCGATCCTGCAGCTCGCGTGCGACCGCGACGACCTCGGTCCCGAGCTGCGCCCGTGGCTCAAGCAGTTCGCCGCGGGCTTGGATTCCGTGCCCGCTTCTCCGGCTCAACCTGCGGTGCAGACGGCATCCGACCGATAGTCTGGTGACAGACAACACAGGAACAGTGAGCCTCGCCCGCAGAGCCTGTCCCCCCAACCCCCGGTAGTGTCCCCACACGACCGGTTGGCGGTCGCCGACCCCCCGCGTGCGGCCGCCGCGACCGAGGAGCCGGAGTATCCCTTCGACTCCTCGGTCGCCCTTTTTTCACGGCAGGTTCCGGACCGTCCCGCCCGCGTCCTCTCGGCGGGTTTGGCTGTGATGAGCTCGTAGCGTAGACTTTCCCTTTGGTGCTCGTGCTGCCTGCGGCCGACACCACGAACGTGAGCCCTCCACTGGCGTGTTCACCTGCCCGTGTCTCGTATGCGCGCAGCGAACCACCCCGGAGCGGGATTCACGAACCTCTCCGTTCGAATCAAGAAAGCAGCACTACTGTGACGCGCACCTACACCCCCAAGGCCGGTGAAGTGACCCGCGAGTGGGTCGTCATCGACGCGACCGACGTCGTTCTCGGACGCCTCGCCTCGCACGCCGCCGCCATCCTCCGCGGCAAGCACAAGCCCACCTTCGCGAACCACATGGACACCGGTGACTTCGTCATCGTCGTCAACGCCGAGAAGGTCGCCCTCACGGGTCAGAAGCTCCAGAAGAAGATGGCCTACCGCCACTCGGGCTACCCGGGTGGGCTCACGACCACCTCCTACGCCGAGCTCCTCGAGAAGAACCCGGTCCGCGCCGTCGAGAAGGCGATCCGCGGCATGCTCCCCAAGAACAGCCTGGGCCGCCAGCAGCTGTCGAAGCTGAAGGTCTACGTGGGCGCCGAGCACCCGCACGCGGCCCAGCAGCCCACCCCGTACACCTTCGGCCAGGTCGCTCAGTAAGCGCGCCGAGAGACATAAGGACAACTCATGGCGAAGATCGCTGACTCCATCGAAGAGAACACCCTCGACAACGCGGAGAGCTACACCACCGAGAGCGCTCCGGTCGAGGCCGCTGCCGCGCCCCGTCCGGTGCTGTCGGTTCCCGGTGCCGCCGTCGGCCGCCGCAAGCAGGCCATCGCGCGCGTCCGCCTCATCCCGGGCTCCGGCACCATCACGGTGAACGGCCGCACGCTCGAGGACTACTTCCCCAACAAGCTGCACCAGCAGCTCATCAACGACCCGTTCACGGTGCTCGACCTGGCCGGCGGCTACGACGTCATCGCCCGCATCTCCGGCGGTGGCCCCTCGGGTCAGGCCGGTGCGCTGCGCCTCGGCATCGCCCGCGCGCTGAACGAGATCGACGCCGAGAACAACCGCCCGACCCTCAAGAAGGCCGGTTTCCTCTCGCGCGACGCCCGCGTCAAGGAGCGCAAGAAGGCCGGTCTCAAGAAGGCCCGCAAGGCTCCGCAGTACTCGAAGCGCTAAAGCGTCATGGCGCTGTTCGGGACGGACGGTGTGCGGGGCCTGGCCAATGGCCCCCTCACCGCCGACCTTGCGCTCACCCTGGCCCAGGCGACTGCCGTCGTCCTGGGCCAGGGCCGTATCGCCGAGGCGCGCAAGGCCGCGGGCAAGCGGCTCACCGCCGTCATCGCGCGCGACCCTCGCGTGTCGGGGCACTTCCTTTCGGCTGCGGTCGAAGCGGGTCTGGCGTCCTCCGGCGTCGACGTACTCGACGCGGGCACGCTGCCGACGCCCGCGGCGGCCTACCTCATCGGTGACATCGATGCCGACTTCGGCGTCATGATCTCGGCATCCCACAATCCTGCCCCCGACAACGGCATCAAGATCTTCGCCCGCGGCGGCGTCAAGCTCCCCGACGAGGTCGAGCGACGCATCGAAGAGGCGATGGTGGGGGAGAAGCTGCGTCCCACCGGCGGCGACGTCGGTCGGGTGGTCCGCTTCTCGGATGCCGAGGACCGCTACGCGATCCACCTGCTCGCGTCCCTGCCCCATCGCCTTGACGGGCTGCACGTCGTGCTCGACTGCGCGCACGGCGCGGCATCCGGCGTCTCCCCGGAGACCTTCCGCAACGCGGGAGCGAAGGTCACCGTCATCGGCGCCGACCCCGACGGCATCAACATCAACGACGGGTACGGATCGACGCACCTCGAGAAGCTGTCTGCGGAGGTCGTGCGCACCGGCGCCGACGTCGGGATCGCCCACGACGGCGACGCCGACCGGTGCCTGGCGGTGGATGCCGAGGGACGCGTGATCGACGGTGACCAGATCATGGCGATTCTCGCTGTCGCGATGAAACGCGACGGCCGGCTCAAGAACGACACGCTCGTCGCGACCGTCATGAGCAACCTCGGGCTGCACCGCGCGATGGCCGCGCAGGGCATCGCCGTGGAGCAGACCGCGGTCGGCGACCGCTACGTGCTGGAGCGGATGAACGAGGGCGGCTATTCGCTCGGCGGCGAGCAGAGCGGTCACGTCATCATGAGCCGCTACGCCACGACCGGCGACGGGGTGCTGACAGGACTGCACCTGTGTGCCGAGATGGCGCGGACCGGGCGCTCGCTGGCGGAGCTTGCGTCGGTCATGACGGTCTTCCCGCAGGTGCTCATCAACGTGCGCGGCGTCGAGCGCTCTCGCGCGACCGATGCCGACGTCCTCGCCGGAGTTCAGGTCGCCGAAGCGGCTCTCGGGGACAGCGGGCGGGTACTGCTGCGCCCGTCGGGGACCGAGCCGATGGTGCGGGTCATGGTGGAGGCGGCGTCGCACGACGACGCGCAACGCATCGCCGAGGAGCTCGCAGACATCGTCCGCGGCTGACGCGGACGGCGGTGCAGATTACGCGCCGGTAAAACGTTGCCGGCGCCGTAGCGTGTTGCTCGCGCGGCGCCCTAGCCTGAGCCTGCACTCATCACCCATCCCCGGCCCCCGACCCGACAGGATTGGGGCTCCACGGGTGTGACGACTGGGGTGCGCGGCCCCTCCGTCAGCGTCCCCCCGCATCCCCCTACGACGGAGGGGCTGCCCCCGCCCGCGCGGGTGACGACCTCGCTCAGGCCGGTTCCTGCCAGCTCAGCGACTCGATGTATCGCAACAGCACGCCTTCGCGCAGCGCCCAGGGGCTCACCTCGAGCTCGTCGACCTCGAGTGCCGTCATCGCCGTGTGCAGCACGACGGCGGCGGCGACGATCTGGAAGGTGCGGTCGGCCGTGATGCCCGGCAGCTCCTGGCGGGCGGATGCCGGGATGCGCGCGAGGCGCGGAATCCACGAGCCCAGCGCGCCGCGCGGCAGCAGCATGCGCTCGCTCCCGCTCCACCCGGGCGCGGGGTAGCCCGCGAGCTTCGCCAGCGACCGGATCGCCTTCGACGAGCCCACGACGTGGTTCGGCTGGGGCTGACCGGCCATGCCTGCGGCCACGGGCGCGAGCACGCCGCGCGCGTGCTCGCGCAGCACCTCCACGGCCTCCTCGCCGGGCGGGTCGTGGGGGAGGAACTCCACGGTGGTCCGTCCCGCGCCGAGCGGCACCGACGCGGCGACGTCGGGGAGCTCGTCCGCGCCGGCGGCGATCTCCAGCGATCCCCCGCCGATGTCGAACAGCAGGATCTGCCCCGCCGACCACCCGAACCAGCGGCGCACCGCGAGGAACGTGAACCGCGCCTCCGACTCGCCGCCGAGCACCTGCAGCTCCTGGCCGAGCGCGGCCTCGATGCGCGCGATCACCTCGGCGCCGTTCGCGGCCTCGCGCACCGCGCTGGTCGCGGTCGCCAGCAGCTCCACGACGTTCTCCGCCTGGGCGACGGCACGGGCCTGGGCGACGGCATCCACGAGCGCCTGAACGCCCGCCTCGCTGATCGCGCCGTCGGGTTCGAGATAGCGCATGAGACGCAGCACCGTGCGCTGGCTCGTCGTGGCCTGGGGACGTCCGCCGGGATGGACATCGGCGACGAGCAGGTGGACGGTGTTCGAGCCGATATCGAGGACTCCGAGACGCATGGGTTCAGAGTATCCACAGATAGAGTGGGCCCGATGTCCACCGAAGACGAGACGGCTATCGACTCGCTGTACCGCGAGATCGGGCGCGCAGACTGGGCACGCTTGGCTGCCGGCATTCCCGCCCCGCTCACCGAGACCGAGGTCGTGCAGCTGCGCGGCATCGGCGACCTGCTCGACCTCGCCGAGGTGCGCGAGGTGTATCTGCCGCTGAGCCGGCTGCTGAGCACCTACGCCGAGAACACCAAGCGGCTCGGCGCCGAGACGGCCGCCTTTCTCGGCGAACCCGACTCGACGACACCGTTCGTGGTCGCCGTCGCCGGTTCGGTCGCGGTCGGGAAGTCCACCATTGCGCGGTTGCTGCGGGAACTGATGAGCCGGTGGCCGGGAACGCCGCGTGTGGAGCTCGTCACCACCGACGGCTTCCTCTACACGAACGCCGAGCTCGAGCGCCGCGGCCTGATGGACCGCAAGGGCTTTCCGGAGTCGTACGACCGTCGCGCCCTGGTCAGCTTCCTCACCGAGGTCAAATCCGGCGCCGCGGAGGTACGTGCCCCGTTCTACTCCCACGTGCGCTACGACATCGTCCCCGATGCGCACGTCACCGTCCGCCGCCCCGACGTCGTCATCGTGGAGGGGCTCAACGTGCTCTCGCCGCCGCCGACGCCCAACGACGTCGCCGTCAGCGACCTCTTCGACTTCTCGATCTATGTGGATGCCGACGAAGCCGACATCGCCCAGTGGTACGTCGACCGGTTCCTGGCCCTGCGTCGTGGCGCGTTCAGCAACCCGAACTCGTTCTTCAAGGTCTTCGCCGAACTCTCCGACGAGGAGGCGGTCACGACGGCCCTCGGGTACTGGAACGAGATCAACCTACCCAATCTCCGTGAGAACGTCGCCCCCACGCGGCACCGCGCCCATCTCGTGCTGAAGAAGGCGGCTGCGCACGCGGTGGAGTCGGTGCGCCTGCGCAAACTCTGACGGGGACGTCCGCCGATTTCACGGCGTTTGTGAGGGCTCCGCGCAAATGGGCGCACCTAGCATGGAGCCCATGTGTGGAATCGTCGGATACGTGGGCCCTCGCGACAGCCAGGCCATCCTTCTCGCCGGGCTCGCCCGCCTGGAATACCGCGGCTACGACTCCGCCGGCATCGCCGTCATCGACGGTGCGGGGGAGCTGGACATGCGCAAGCGCGCCGGCAAGCTGCAGGTGCTGCGCGACGACCTCAGCGCCCACCCGATGCCCGACGGCACCACCGGCATCGGTCACACGCGCTGGGCCACGCACGGCGGTCCGACCGACGCGAACGCGCACCCGCACCTCGCCGACGACGACAAGCTCGCCGTCATCCACAACGGCATCATCGAGAACTTCTCCGAGCTGAAGGCCGAGCTGCTCAGCGAGGACTACACGTTCCGCTCCGAGACCGACACCGAAGTCGCCGCGGTGCTCCTCGGCCGCGAGTATCAGGCCTCCGGCGACCTCGTCGCCGCGTTCCGCACCGTCGTCTCGCGCCTGGACGGCGCTTTCACGCTCCTCGCGATGCACCGCGACCAGCCCGGACTGGTCGTCGGCGCCCGCCGCAACTCGCCCCTCGTGATCGGTCTCGGCGAGGGCGAGAACTTCCTCGGATCCGACGTCGCCGCCTTCGTCGAGCACACGCGCAACGCGCTCGCGATCGGACAGGACGAGATCGTCGCGATCACGCCCGCCGGCGTCGAGGTCACCGACTTCTCCGGTGCCCCCGTCGAGGTCGAGCCGTTCGAGGTCGTCTGGGACGCCTCGGCGGCTGAGAAGGGCGGCTGGTCTTCGTTCATGGCCAAGGAGGTCTCCGAGGAGCCCGAGGCCGTCGCGAACACGGTTCGCGGGCGCCTGCACGACGGCACGGTGACCATTCCCGAGCTCGACGGCATGGATGAGCTGTTCACCGGCATCCGTCGCATCGTCGTGATCGCCTGCGGCACCGCCGCCTACGCCGGTCAGACCGGCAAGTACGCGCTCGAGCAGTGGACCCGCATCCCCGTCGACGTGGAGCTCGCGCACGAGTTCCGCTACCGCGACCCGGTCATCGGCGAGGACACGCTGGTTGTCTCGATCAGCCAGTCGGGCGAGACCATGGACACGCTGATGGCCGTCAAGTACGCCCGCGAGCAGGGCGCCAAGACGCTGTCGATCTGCAACACGCAGGGCGCGACCATTCCCCGCGAGTCGGATGCCGTGATCTACACGCACGCAGGGCCCGAGGTGGCCGTGGCCTCCACGAAGGCCTTCGTCGCCCAGATCACCGCGCTGTATCTGCTGGCCCTCCACGTCGCGCGCCTGCGCGGCACGATCTCCGTGGCCGAGCAGGCGACGCACGTGCGCGAGCTCGAGGCGGTCCCCGCCAAGATCCAGCGCGTGCTCGAGGAGGAGCAGACGCACATCGAGCAGTTCTCGCACTGGATGGCCGACACCCAGTCGGTGCTGTTCCTGGGCCGTCACGTCGGCTACCCGATCGCCCTGGAGGGTGCGCTCAAGCTCAAGGAGATCAGCTACATCCATGCGGAGGGTTTCGCCGCCGGTGAGCTCAAGCACGGCCCTATCGCGCTGATCGAACCCGGTCAGCCGGTGTTCGTCATCGTGCCTTCTCCCCGCGAGTCGGCCGAGCTGCACAAGAAGGTCGTCTCCAACATCCAGGAGATCCGCGCCCGCGGCGCGCGCGTCATCGCCGTCGCCGAAGAGGGCGATGCCGCCGTGCTGCCGTTCGCCGACGAGGTGCTGCGCATCCCGCTGGCCGGCCCGCTGTTCGAGCCGCTGCTCGCGGTCGTGCCCTTGCACATCTTCGCCATGGGCCTCGCGACCGCGAAGGGCCTGGACGTCGACCAGCCGCGCAACCTCGCGAAGTCCGTCACCGTCGAGTAGCCCCGCGCCGCCGCCGGCGGGCCGCATCGCGCCGCGAGACGCATCTTGCATGCCGAGAAACCGCTCCGTGCCGGGTTTCTCGGAACGGGGGTGGTTTCTCGCGCGGGGGATCGTGGGCAGGCGGGCCACGGTGATCAGGGTGGGGCGCCGGTAGGCTGACGGGGGCGCGGGCGACGCGGCGTCGACCACGCCGTCGCCGAGCAGAACAGGGGAGGATGCCGTGATCATCGGAATCGGCGTCGATCTCGTCGACATCCCGCGCTTCGAGCGTTCGCTGCAGCGCACGCCCCGGCTGATCGAGCGTCTCTTCGCGCCGGGGGAGCGCGGCCTGAGGCCGCACTCCTTGGCCGCCCGCTACGCCGCCAAGGAGGCGCTGATCAAGGCGCTCGGCGGCTCGGACGGTGTGCACTGGACAGACATCGAGGTGGCGAGCGAGCCGTCGGGCCGACCCGTCTTCGCGCTGAGCGGCGAGACGGCGGCCACGGTCGCCGCGCGCGGCATCGGCGCCCTGCATCTGTCCCTCAGTCACGACGCGGGTTTGGCGACCGCGTACGTCATTGCCGAATCGCAGGAGAGCGCATGAGCAGACTTCCCGAGGGCGTGCTGCGCGAAGCCGTCATCGACACCGCGGCGATCACGGCGAACGTGCGGCACCTGCGACAGCTGACGGCATCCGAGGTCATCGCCGTCGTCAAGGCCGACGGCTACGGGCACGGCGCCGTGCGGGCGGCCCGCGCGGCACTGGAGGGCGGTGCGCGCCGCATCGGCGTCTCCGACATCGACGAGGCGCTGGCCCTGCGCCGTGCCGGCATCGATGCCCCCCTCGTCGCCTGGCTGCACGCACCCGGTGCCCGCTTCGCCGAAGCCGCCTCCCGCGGCATCGAGCTCGGCGTCTCCAGCCTCGACCAGCTGCAGGCCGCCGCCGCGGCGGCGACGGGGGATCGCCCCGTGGGCGTGCACCTGAAGATCGAGACGGGCCTCGGCCGCAACGGGCTCGCCCCCGCCGACTACGCGGTCGCCTTCGCCGAGGCCGCCCGTCTGGAGCGCATCGGGCGCCTGCGGGTCGTGGGCATCTTCAGCCATCTGTCGAACACGTCCGCCGCCGATGACCGCGCGGCGATCGAGCGTTTCAGCGACGGGCTCGCCCTCGCGGCATCCCATGGCCTCGCCCCGCAGCTGCGGCACATCGCCGCTTCGCACGCGGCCATCGCCCTGCCCGAATCGCGCTTCGGGTGCGTCCGGCTCGGCATTGCGATCTACGGGCTGTCGCCGTTCGCCGACCGCACGTCCGCCGATCTGGGCCTGCGACCCGCGATGACGCTTCGCGCCGCCGTCGCCGCTGTCCGGCGCGTGCCCGCCGGCCAGGGCGTCTCCTACGGCTACGGCTACCGCACGACGCGGGCGACCACGCTCGCGCTGATTCCGGCAGGGTATGCCGACGGTGTGCCGCGCGCGGCGTCGGGCGGCGGCGCCGTCCGCATCGACGGGGAGGTCTTCCCCGTCGCCGGCCGCATCGCGATGGACCAGTTCGTCGTCGACGTCGGCGATCACCCGGTGGCGGTGGGCGATGAGGCGGTGCTGTTCGGCGACCCGACGCTGGGGGCGCCGCCGGTGGAGGTGTGGGCGGATGCCGCGGGCACCATCAACTACGAGATCGTCACCCGCATCGGTGCGCGCGTGCCGCGGCGCGAGGGCGCGGCGTGAGCTCACCGATGCGCGCTGCGCCCGCGTCCCGCGGGAATCCGCGACCTGTCCGCGGCGTTGCAGCGGGCGGAGAGAAGACGAAACGGTGATCGCATGAGCGGATTGGATGAGTTCGTCGGGCAGCGCGAGATCGCCTCGCCCGCAGAGATGGAAGAACTGGGGCGGGCTTTCGGCCGCGCGCTGGGCGCCGGTGATCTGGTCGTGCTGACGGGGCCCCTCGGCGCGGGTAAGACGACGTTGACGCGCGGTATCGCCGCCGAGCTGGGGGTGCGCGGCCGCGTGCAGAGCCCGACCTTCGTCATCGCCCGCACCCACCCCTCGCTCGCCGATGGTCCCGCCCTCGTGCACGTCGACGCCTACCGGCTCGGCACCGACGGAGAGCTCGACGATCTCGACATCGATTTCGCCCATGCGGTCGTCGTCGCCGAGTGGGCGGCGCCGTTCGCGGATGCCGTCGCCGACCGCTGGTGGGAGGTCGAGATCGACCGGGGCTGGAGCGGCACCGGCGTCGACAACGCCTGCGGCACCGCCGGCCCCCACATGGCCGCGATGGAGGACGCCGCACCGCGGCGCGTGCGCATCACCCGGCACGGGTGAGCGCTCCGGCGGGCGCTGAGCGCGATTACCCTGGAAACGTGATCCTCGGCATCGACACCTCGCTCGGCACCGCCGTCGGCATCGTCGATCCCGACGGCGCGGTTCGCGCCGACCGCACCAGCGACAACCCGCTCGGTCACGCCGAAGTGATCGGCGACCTCCTGCGCGACGCGCTCGCCGACGCGGCCCGGGGCCCGGTCGGACAGACCGGGGTGGCAGAGCCGGTCAGCCTCACACACGTCGCGGCCGGGATGGGCCCGGGCCCCTTCACGGGGCTGCGGGTGGGTATCGCGGCCGCGCGCGCCTTCGCTCTCGCCCGGAACCTTCCCGTCGTCGCCGTGCCCAGTCACGACGCGGCGGCGCTCGCGATCCTCCTGGACGATGCGATCGCCGATCCCTACGCCGAGGCGCGCCGGTTCGCCGTCGTCACCGACGCCCGCCGGCGTGAGGTCGCGTATTCGGTGTACGAGGGCTTGGATGCCGACGGTCTTCCGATCCGCGCGACGGGACCGGCCCTGGCCCTACGCGCCGAGATCGACGCGGTGCTGTCCGCACACGAGGCGGACCGCGTCGAGGTGACGACGATCAGCGCGGCCATGCTCGCCGTCGTCGCGGCCCGCGCCGTCGCCGCGGGACGCGAACTCGCCGGTCCGGAGCCGTTGTACCTGCGTGCTCCCGACGTGACGCTGCCGAAGAGCGTCATCCGCCCGGGCGTCGAGGGGCGCGCATGACGCTGCGCGCCGCCACCGTCGACGACCTCGCGGAGATCATGGACCTCGAACGCGCGTCGTTTCCGACCGACGCGTGGAGCGAGCCCATGATGCGCGAGGAGCTCCTCTCCCCGCACGCGCACTACCTCGTTGACGTCGAGGCGGGTCGCCTGCTCGGCTACGGCGGGGTCCGTGCCGTCGCCCGCGCCGCAGACGCCGACATCCAGACGATCACGGTCTCCGCCTCCGCCCGGGGTCGGGGCCGGGGGCGGACGCTGCTGCGGGCGCTGCTGGAGGCGGCGCGGCAGCGCGGGGCGCGCGAGGTGTTCCTCGAGGTGCGTGCCGACAATCCGACCGCGTCCGCGCTGTACGTCTCGGAGGGATTCCTCGAGATCGCGCGTCGCCCCCGCTACTACCAGCCCGATGACGTGGATGCCGTCGTCATGAAGCTCGATCTCGTCGCCTGGGTCGCGGGCCACGGCGCGCAGACGCAGACCGGGGGAGTGTGCTCATGACCGCCAGCGAACCGCTCGTGCTCGGCATCGAGACCAGCTGCGACGAGACCGGCATCGGCATCGTCCGAGGCCGCACCCTCCTCAGCAACACCATCTCGAGCTCGATGGACGAGCACGCCCGCTTCGGCGGCGTCGTGCCCGAGGTCGCCGCCCGCGCGCACCTGGAGGCGCTGCAGCCGGCGATCGCCGCCGCCGTGGCCGAGGCCGGCATCGCCCTCACCGACGTGGATGCCGTCGCCGTCACGAGCGGGCCGGGGCTCGCCGGTGCGCTCATGGTCGGCATCGGCGCCGCCAAGGCCCTTGCGGTCGGTCTCGACAAGCCGCTGTACGCCGTCAACCATCTCGTCGGACACATCGCCGCCGACCTGCTCACCGGCGAGGACGTCGACTACCCGACGGTCGCGCTGCTGGTCAGCGGCGGACACACTTCGCTGCTTCTCGTGCGTGACCTCGTGAGCGACGTGGAGCTTCTCGGCGAGACCCTCGATGACGCCGCCGGAGAGGCCTTCGACAAGATCGCGCGCATCCTCGGGCTGCCCTACCCCGGAGGACCGGAGATCGACCGCGCCGCGGCGGGCGGCGACCCGTCGGCCATTCGCTTCCCGCGCGGGCTGTCCCGCGCGTCCGACATGGCGGCGCACCGCTACGATTTCTCTTTCTCCGGCCTGAAGACAGCCGTCGCGCGCTGGGTCGAGCAGGTCGACGCGTCGGGGCAGCAGGTCGCCGTGGCGGATGTCGCGGCATCCTTCCGCGAAGCGGTCGTCGACGTGCTCGTCACGAAGGCACTCGACGCCTGCGCTGAGCACGGCGTGCCGCGGCTGCTGCTCGGCGGCGGCGTCATCGCCAACCGGCGCCTGCGCGAGGTCGCGCTCGCGCGCGCGGCCGAGGCGGGGGTCGCCGTGCGCATCCCGCCGCTGAGTCTGTGCACCGACAACGGGGCCATGATCGCCGCGCTCGCGTCCGAGCTCATCGCGAGCGGACGCCAGCCCTCGCGCCTCGCGTTCGGCGCGGATTCGACGTTGCCGGTGACGCAGATCCAGGTCGCCGGGGAGGCCGTGGGATGAGTGACGACCGCCCCGGCCCCGCGCCCGACGTGCCCGTCCCGCGCGTCGACACGCGGCTGGACGCACCGTCGACCGACGTCGCCCCCGCCGACAGTGCGGCGCTCCCCGGGGCGCACCGCGGCGGCTTCCAGCGCGAGTTCACCGAGCCGGTACCCGTGCCGGCGCCGGTGAATGTGGATGCCGCGGCCGCTGCGTCGTGGACGCCCGAACCCGACGTGCGCTGGGCTCCGCCGCCGCCGGTGCTGCCCCGCAGCGCCCCGTGGGCCCTCACGTTCGCCGTCGTCGGACTGATCGTGTCGCTCGTGGTCGGCTGGGGCTTTCTCATCGGCATCGTGGGAGCGGTCTTCGCCGTCGTCGCACTGCGCCGCCCGTGGGAGAGCCGCGCCGTCGCGGTCTGGGCGCTGTGCCTGAGCCTGCTGTCGCTCGCCTACAGCGCCGGCTGGCTGTGGTGGGCGTCGACCCAGGGGCCGCTGTTCGGCTGAGCAGGCGCGCCGCGCCGACGTGATGCGCGTCAGCCGGTGACGCGCTCGGCGAGCAGGGCGATGCGCGAGGTCCCCGCACGCGTGAGGATGAGCGTCGCGGTGCGCGGACCCTTCAGCTTCAGTTGGGTGCGGAAGGTCGCGGGGTCGACATCGACGCCGCGCTTCTTGATCTCCAGTGTGCCGATCTCCCGCTCCCGGAGCGCCTGCCGGAGCGCCTTCAGATCGGTGGGCAGCTCCTCGAGGACGTGGAAGGACTGCACGAAGGGGCTCGTGATCTCGGCATCGGAGGTCAGGTAGGCGATGCCGGGGGCGAGCATTCCGGCGTCGAGACGGCGGGCCACCTCGCCGATCAGGCGTGCGCGGATGACGGCGCCCTCCGGCTCGTGGACGAAAGCGCCCAAGGGTCGGACCTCGGCATCCTCGGCGTCGGAGGACGCCGTCAGTTCGGCCGCACGGTCGGAGCGGACGACGAGCGCCGAGCGGCGGACACCGGCGCGGGCGAGCTTTCCGGTCCAGACGACGAGCTCGATGGTCGACCCGTCGACGCTGATCCACTGCGCCTCCGCAGTCTCGGGGATCCGCGCCCGGTCGAACGCCGGTCCGAGCTTGATGCCCGCGGGCATCCGCTCCGCCAGAGCGAAGACCCATTCCAGCGACGGCGACCAGTCGCCGGCGGCGACCCGCGCGGTCTCGGTGTGGCCGGCCGTGCGACGCGCCGGATCGAGCCACACCGCCTCGACGCCGTCGAGTGCGACGTCCTCGGCACGGGCATGGCGCACCGTCGCGGTGTCGCCGAACGCGGCGAGGTTGTACGCGGCCAGGGCGGCCGTGGTCTCGTCGGCGTCGACGGCCAGCACGTCGAGGCCGATCCCGGCGAAGGCGAGCGCATCGCCGCCGATGCCGCAGCCGAGGTCGGCGACGCGGTGCACGCCGGCGTCGCGGAACCGGCCCGCGTGGCGCGCGCCCACCGACAGGCGCGTGGCCTGTTCGAGGCCCGCGCGCGTGAACAGCATCCGGTCGGCGAACGCGCCGAACTTCGCCCGCGCGCGCGTCCGCAGCCGCGCCTGTCCGACGGCGGCGGAAACGAGTTCGGGTGACAGGCCCTGCGCCCGCAACCGCGACACGGTGCGCGCCACCTCATCGGAGGAGTCGATCGCGCCGAGCTCATCGACCAGCCGCAGCCCCTCGGAGGTGAGCAGGGCGGTGAGCTCGGCGCGTTCCATCCGGCCAGCCTATGCGGGGCGGGTCAGCACCCGCTCACCTTCGTCCAGCGCGACGCCGACGTCTGCCGCAGAATCGTCACGGTCGCATCCCCTCGCCCGAGGTAGAGCTGGCACTCGCGTTGCACGAGTGCCAGCCGCGCTCTAGACTTGCTGTTAGCACTCCACCCCTGTGGGTGCTAACGAGTCTTGAAGCATCACGCCCAGCAAGAAAGAGGTAGACCGTGTCGGTTTCCATCAAGCCGCTCGAGGACCGCATCGTCATCAAGCAGGTCGAGGCTGAGCAGGTCACGTCCAGTGGCCTCGTCATCCCTGACACCGCCAAGGAGAAGCCCCAGGAGGGCGAGGTCGTCGCCGTGGGCCCCGGCCGCATCGACGACAACGGCAACCGTGTGCCGCTCGACGTCGCCGTCGGCGACCGCGTCATCTACAGCAAGTACGGCGGCACCGAGGTGAAGTTCGGCGGCGACGAGTTCCTCGTCCTGTCGGCCCGCGACGTTCTGGCGGTCGTCGTCCGCTGACGATCGCATTCGACGATGGCCCCCGGGATATCCCGGGGGCCATCGTCGTTAACGCGGATTGGCGGAGGAACGACGACCAACGGCAGAATGCCGCGGCATCCGTCGCCCCGCGCATGTCACGACCGTCGTAGGCTTTGTCTCATGACACCCGCCGAGTCCGCCCGCGACGAACGGCGCGGGGGGATCTACGCCTTCGCGGCGTACTTCCTCTGGGGCTTCATGCCCCTCTACTTCCTGCTGCTGGCGCCCATCGGGCCGTGGGAGATCGTCGGCTGGCGCATCCTCTTCTCCCTCGCCTTCTGCGCGGTCCTGCTCACCGTCACCCGCACGTGGGGCAAGCTCTTCGCGATCCTGCGCGATCGGCGGCTCGTGTTCTGGACGATCGTCGCGGGCCTGCTGATCTACGTGAACTGGCAGGTGTTCCTCATCGGCATCCTGACCGGTCACGTCATCGAGGGCAGCCTCGGCTACTTCATCAACCCGATCGTGACCGTGCTGCTGGGTGTGATCGTGCTGAAGGAGCGCCTCCGGCTGGCACAGTGGATCGCGATCGGCTTCGCGGGCCTGGCCGTGGTCGTCATCATCGTGGCCTACGGATCCTTCCCCTGGATCGCACTGACCCTGGCGGCGAGCTTCGGCACCTACGGACTCGTGAAGAAGCAGATCGGTCCTCGGGTCGATGCCATCAGCGGCCTCACTCTCGAATCGCTGTGGCTGGCCCCCATCGCCCTGATCCAACTCGTCGTGGTCGCCGCCACCACCGGCCTCGTCTTCGGCACCCAGGGCGTCGGGCACACCGTGCTGGTCACCCTCGCGGGCGTCGTCACCGCTGTTCCGCTGCTGCTGTTCGCCGCGGGGGCGCGCCGGGCGCCGCTCACCGTGATCGGCCTGCTGCAGTTCGTCGCCCCGATCCTGCAGTTCATCACCGGGGCGTGGATCCTGCACGAGCCGATGCCGCTCGAACGCTGGATCGGGTTCGCGCTCGTGTGGGTTGCGCTGGTCGTGCTGAGCGTCGATTCCGTGGTGTCGTCGCGGCGGTCCCGGAGCATCTCCGACGTCGCCGATCTGGTCTGAGACCCTCCCGGCGGTGCTCCCGCGCGCACGGCGAGGTTCATAACGATTGCGTCGCGGTGCTTTTCTTCGATGCGTGCGCGAAACATCCTGGTGACACAGCAGGTTTAGCGTTCAAGCCAGACCGCGGAGCCCGTGCACCGCGCGATGTCATCGAAGAAAGGGAAGAACCCATGGTTCATCGCAACAAGGCGCTCATCGCCGCGTTTGCGCTCGCGGGCGCCGCGTCGCTCGCCCTCGCAGGGTGTTCGAGCTCGGGCGGGGGCGCCGCCACGACGGCTCCCACGGCAACCTCGACGGGGTCGGCGGACCCTGCCGCCGCCTGCAAGCCCGGCACGCCTTCGACCGGACCGTTCACGCTCGCGACGATCCTGCCGCAGACCGGTTCGCTGGCCTACCTCAACCCGCCCGCCGAGGCCGGCTACGGCCTCGCCGTCGAAGACATCGACGCCGCCGGCGGCGTGCTCGGCCAGCCGATCAAGGTCGGCCCCATCACCGACTCCGGCGCCTCGTCGGACCTGTCGGTCTCCACCGCCTCGGCTGCGCAGATCGCGTCGTCGGACGCGCAGGTCGTGCTCGGCGCCGAGTCCTCGAGCGTCAGCCTCAACTTCGTCGACACCATCGTCTCGAAGTGCAAGGTGCAGATCTCGCCCGCGAACACCGCGACCGAGCTGTCCGGCTACTCCAGCTACTACTTCCGCACCGCCCCGCCGGACACGGTGCAGGGCTCGGCGCTGGGCAACCTCGTCATCGGTGACGGCGTCCAGAAGGTCGCGTTCATCGTCTTCAACGACGCGTACGGCACCGGCCTGCGCGATGTCGTCGAAGACACCGTCACCAAGGCGGGCGGCGAAGTCGTCTACGGCGCCAAGGGCAAGGGCCAGGAGTTCGCTCCCGGGCAGAAGACCTTCTCGTCCGAGGTGTCGGCGGCTCTGGCGGCCAAGCCCGACGCGATCGTGATCCTCGCCTTCGACGAGACCAAGCAGATCGTCCCCGAGCTGAAGGCTCAGGGCTGGGATCTGTCGAAGACGTACCTCGTCGACGGCAACACGGCCGATTACAGCAGGGACTTCGAGGCGGGCACGCTCACCGGCGCCCAGGGCACCATTCCCGGCGCCCAGCCCGACCCCGAGTTCAAGCAGCGCCTCGTGGACTTCTACAAGAAGAGCGCGAACGCCGACCTGAAGGACTTCTCCTACGCTCCCGAGTCCTACGACGCCATCGTGCTCGCCGCGCTGGCTGCCGAGAAGGGCAAGGGCACCGACGGTCCGACGATCCAGGCGAACCTCGCCGCGGTCTCGGGCACCACCAACGGTGAGAAGTGCTCCGACTACGCCTCGTGCCTCGCGCTCATCAAGAGCGGCAAGGACATCACGTACACGGGTAAGGCGGGCATCGGTCCCTTCAACTCCCAGAACGACCCGTCGAGCGCCTACATCGGCATCTATAAGTTCGACACCAACAACACTCCCGTCTTCCAGAAGTCCATCCAGGGCTCCGTGAACTGACACCCGCACGAAAGAAGGGGCGGATGCCGCGGCATCCGCCCCTTCTTTCCCTTGAGCGGTCAGTCCGAGTGCGACGCCTCGACATCCGCGGCGAGCGTGCCGAGGTACAGCTCGATGACCTTCGGGTCCTTCGCGAGTTCGCGACCCGCGCCCTCGTAGGCGTTGCGGCCCTGGTCGAGGACGTAGGCGCGGTCGCAGATCTGCAGGCAGCGGCGGGCGTTCTGCTCCACCATGATGATGGTCACGCCGGTCTTGTTGATCTCCCGCGTGCGGATGAACGTCTCGTCCTGCCGAACGGGCGACAGGCCGGCGCTGGGCTCGTCCAACAGCAGCACCTTCGGCTTCATCATGAGGGCGCGCGCCATGGCAACCGATTGGCGCTCGCCGCCGGAGAGCGAGCCGGCACGCTGCTTGCGACGCTCGCCCAGCACGGGAAAGAGCTCCCAGATCTCGGCGACGCGGCTCTGGAACTCCTTGGGTCGCAAGAACATGCCCATCTGCATGTTCTCCTCGATCGTCAGGGACGGAAAGACGTTGTTCGTCTGCGGGACGAAGCCGATTCCGGCCTGCACGAGCTGGTTGGCCTTCTGGTTGGTGATGTCCTCGCCTTCCAGCGTGACGGCGCCGGAGCGGACGTTCACGAGCCCGAAGAGAGCCTTCAGCAGCGTCGACTTGCCGGCACCGTTGGGACCGATGATCCCGACGAGCTCACCGGGAAACGCCTCCAGCGTGCAGTCGTTGAGGATGTTGACGCCCGGCAGGTACCCGGCGACGAGGCTGTCGGCTTTGACGACGGGCGTCGCCGTCGGCGCCTCGGGCGCCGCAGCGGCGGATGGCATGCTCATTTGTGGTCGTCCTCCTGCTCGGCCTCGGCTTCGACCTCGGCCTCGATCTGGGTGATGAGGCCGGTGTTCACGGCGGCATCGTCGCCGAGATCGGTGTCGTGGTACGCGCCCAGGTAGGCGTCGATCACGGCCGGGTTCTTCATGACGCGCTCCGGATCGCCCTCGGCGACCACCTCGCCCTGGGCCATGACGACCACCCAGTCGGAGATGTGGCGCACCATGTGCATGTCGTGCTCGACGAACAGCACGGTCGTGCCGTCGTTGCGCAGCGCCTGGATGTGCTCGAGCAGGCTCTGCGTCAGCGCGGGGTTGACGCCGGCCATGGGCTCGTCGAGCATGATCATCTTCGGATCGCTCATGAGGGCCCGAGCCATCTCGAGAAGCTTCTTCTGCCCGCCGGAGAGGCTTCCGGCCATGTCGTCGCGCTTGGTGTCGAGCTTGAAGCGCTGCAGCAGCTCCTCGGCTTTGGCGATGTTCGCCTTCTCGGCGCCGCCCCACAGTGGCTTGATGAGGCCGACCGCCAGGTTCTCGCCGGGGTTGTCCTTCGCGCCGATCAGCATGTTGTCCAGCACCGTCATGCGCGACAGCGCCTTCGTCAGCTGGAACGTGCGCACCATGCCGGCGCGGGCCACCTTGGATGCCGCGGTGTTGCCGAGCGTGCGCCCGTCGAACGACCACTTGGCAGCCTCGGCCGGTGAAGGCCCCCCGAAGAGCTTCTTCGCCGACGACGGCTTGTCGAAGCCGGTGATGAGGTTGAAGAACGTGGTCTTGCCGGCGCCGTTCGGGCCGATCAGCGCCGTGATCGCGCCGCGCTGCACCTCGAGGTGATCGACGTCGACGGCCGTCATCCCGCCGAAGCGTCGGACGATGTTGTCGACCACGAGGATGGGATCGGGCTTGGCCGAGCCGGGCGTCTCCGCGACGTTCAGCAGCGTGGAGCGGATGGCCTGTGTGATCGCGCCGGGCTCCTGCGAGACCGTAACGGCGCGGTCGGCGGTCTGGTCAGGCATTGAAGCTCAACTCCTTCTTATTGCCGAGGATGCCCTGTGGTCGGAAGATCACCAGCAGCATGAGAGCGATGCCGATCAGCACCCACGACAGCCACTGCGTCTGCTGCGTGTTGAGGATCGACGCCGGGATGTACTCGCCGGCGATCTGCACGATCGCGATGCGCACGACGAAGAAGATGATCGATCCCAGCAGCGGGCCGAAGATCGTGGCGGCGCCGCCCAGCAGCATGATCGTCCACAGGTTGAACGTGAGCGGGCGGCCGAAGCCGTCGGGCTGCACGGAGGCCGGCAGCACCACCAGGATGCCGGCGATGCCGCCGAGCACACCGCCGATGATGAGCGCCTGCATCTTGTAGGAGTACGAGCTCTTGCCGAGGCTGCGCACGGCGTCCTCGTCCTCGCGGATGCCCTTGAGCACGCGACCCCACGGGCTGCGCATGGCCAGCCAGGTGAACAGCAGGGCGATGGCGACGAGGGCCCAGGCGACCAGGCGCGTCCACCAGTCGTTGCCCGACCCCGGGTCGGTGTTGGGGTACGAGAACCACAGGATCTGCGTGGTGCCCGGCGGCAGGATCGACAGGCTCGTGAACGCCCCGCGGTATTCGGGTCCGACGAGGCCCGTCGATCCGCCGGTCACGCCGGCGAGGGCGGACAGGCGTCCGACCATGCGCACGATCTCGGCCGCACAGATCGTGACGATTGCGAGGTAGTCGCCGCGCAGTCGCAGGGTCGGGATGCCGAGCACGAACGCGAACACGACGCAGGCCACGATCGCGACGAGAACGCCGAGCCAGAAGCCGCCGCCGTTGATGACGGTGATCGCGAACCCGTAGGCGCCGAGGAGCATGAAGCCCGCCTGCCCCATGTTCATGAGGCCCGTGTATCCGAAGTGGATGTTGAGGCCGATCGCCGCGATGACGTACGCGGCGGTGATCGGTGCGATCGCGGTCTCGGTGAGCTGCTGCAGCAGCGTGATCCAGAAGTCCATGGCCCTCTCCTTAGCCGACTCGCTCGGCGCGGCCGAAGATGCCCTGCGGCCGGAACAGCAGGATGACGATGAGCAGTGCGAGCGCCGTGGCGTATTTCAGATCCCCCGGCAGCCAGATGTTCGTGAGTTCGACGATGAGGCCGATGACCATTGCACCGGCGAACGCGCCGAACGCGGTGCCGAGCCCGCCGAGCGTGACGGCGGCGAACAGCAGCAGCAGCAGTTGGCCGCCGGTCTCCCAGCCGATGCCGTTGAGCACGAGGCCGAGCAGCACGCCGGCGAGACCCGCGAGGCCCGAGGCGAGGATCCACACGCCACGGATCACCTTGTCGACGTCGATGCCGGATGCCGAGGCCAGCGCCGGGTTGTCGGAGACCGCGCGGGTGGCGCGGCCGAAGCGCGTGTACATCAGGCCGAGCCCGACCGCCGCGATGGCGACGATCGCGATCCCCATCGCGACGTACGACTGGATGGTCAGGGTGACGCCGAAGATCGTCACCGTGGCCGGGTTCGACTTGTCGATGCGCACCGTTCCCGCGCCGATCCACAGCTGCACGACGTACTGCAGGGCGATCGACAGGCCGATCGACACGATCATCATCTGGGTCAGGCTCAGCCGGCGCCGCCGCAGCGGCTTCCACAGCCCGGCATCCTGCACCCATCCCAGCGCCGCCATGACGACGACGGCGAGGCCGCCACCGAGCCAGAGGTTGCCGGTGAGCGAGGTGAGGAACCAGGCGAGTACCCCGCCGATGGTGACGAGCTCGCCGTGGGCGAAGTTGCTGAGGCCCGTCGTGCCGAAGATGAGCGACAGCCCGAGCGAGGCGAGGGCCAGGAGCAGACCGAGACGGATGCCCTGCACCGCCTGCTGCCAGAACCTCGGCCAGTCGAACGCGCTCGCGCTGGCGGCGGCGCCGTCGGGGCTGTCGGAGAGCTTGAAGATCGCGGAGACGTCGGAGTGCAGCGTCACGCTGACCTCGCGGGAGTCGGCGCCGTCGAGGTACTGGCCCTGGGCGAGGGTCGCGGCATCCACCTTCACCGTGTAGGTGCCGTCCTTCGTGACGGCGAACACCCACCGCCCGGCGCTGTCGGTCGTCGTGGTCGGGCTGGTCCCGACGCCGGGACCCGAGATCGTCAGTCCCACGCCGACCGCCGGAGAACCGTCGCTCTGGCGGATCGTGCCCTGCACGCATGCGGTCGACGCGTCGGCCGAGCACGAGGGCGAGGCGGCCGCGGCGGGTTGCGCCGGCAGGAGCACCGCCAGCAGCGTGATCGCGGCGAACACAAGGGAGACGAGGAGGGCGACGCGTCGTCGCTGATGGACCTCGAGTCTCGCTGAGGACACGAGCATGGCACTCCACTCTGAAATCGACGGCGGCCATCCGGACGGTCGCTCGTTGGTGGGTCGAGGCTACGACCCGGATGTGTCACGCGTGTTTCGCACAAGAACGTCGTTGCTTCGTCGTCGGAGCTTCGTCGGGGTGCGCATCGTCGCGTGAAGAAACGCTCCCTCAGATGCCGCCCCGCGTCAAGAGGCGAAACGTTCACGTGCACGTATCGAGATGTGACGTGCACGGCGGAACCGGATGAGCCGGGAGTATCGGCGGAATGCGCGCAGGCCGCCGCGACTTACAATCGGTACACCCGCCTTTCGCGCGCGCGAGACACACGCGAGCCGCGCGCGACGCACATGCCAGACACAGGAGAGCACGTGGAGCACAACGACCCGTTCGGTTTCGTCGGACTGACCTATGACGACGTGCTGCTGCTGCCCGGGCACACCGACGTCATCCCCTCCGAGGCCGACACGTCGTCGCGTGTCACCCGCCGCATCACGGTCGCGACCCCGCTGCTGTCGGCGGCGATGGACACCGTCAGCGAGGCGCGGATGGCCATCGCGATGGCCCGCGAGGGCGGACTCGGCATCCTGCACCGCAACCTCGCCATCGCCGAGCAGGCCGCCATGGTCGACCAGGTCAAGCGCAGCGAGTCGGGCATGATCACCGACCCGATCACGACGACCCCCGACGCGACGATCGAAGAGGTCGACACCTTGTGCGGCCAGTACCGCATCTCGGGCCTTCCCGTCGTGGACGAGGACGGTCGCCTCCTCGGCATCATCACCAACCGCGACATGCGCTTCGTCTCGGGCTTCGAGCGCCAGACGACCAAGGTGCGTGACGTCATGACGAGCGAGGGCCTCGTGACCGGGCGCGTCGGCATCGGCGCCAACGAGGTCATCGCCCTGTTCGCGCAGCACCGCGTCGAGAAGCTGCCGCTCATCGACGACGACGGCAAGCTGGCGGGCCTCATCACGATCAAGGACTTCGACAAGAGCGAGAAGTACCCCCTCGCCACGAAGGACGACCACGGGCGTCTGCGCGTCGGTGCGGCGATCGGCTTCTTCGGCGACGCGTGGGAGCGCGCCGAGGCCCTGCGCGACGCGGGTGTCGACGTCATCGTCGTCGATACCGCCAACGGGCAGTCTCAGGGTGTCATCGACATGGTCCGTCGCCTGAAGGCCGACGAGTCGTTCGCGCACATCGACGTCATCGGCGGCAACGTCGCCACCCGCGAGGGTGCGCAGGCGCTCATCGACGCCGGGGTGGATGCCGTCAAGGTCGGCGTCGGCCCGGGCTCGATCTGCACGACGCGCATCGTCGCGGGCGTGGGAGTTCCTCAGGTGACCGCGATCTGGGAGGCTTACCAGGCCGCGCGCGAGGCCGGCATCCCCGTCATCGCCGACGGCGGCCTGCAGTACTCCGGCGACATCGCGAAGGCTCTCGTCGCCGGCGCCGACACCGTCATGCTGGGATCGCTCCTGGCCGGCACCGACGAGTCGCCGGGTGAGATCGTCTTCCAGGGCGGCAAGCAGTTCAAGCTCTACCGCGGCATGGGCTCGCTCGGGGCCATGCAGACGCGCGGCAAGAAGACCTCGTACTCGAAGGACCGCTACTTCCAGGCCGATATCCCGAGCGACGACAAGCTGATCCCCGAGGGCATCGAGGGGCAGGTCGCCTACCGCGGACCGGTCTCGGCGGTGGCCTACCAGCTCGTCGGCGGCCTGCGCCAGTCGATGTTCTACGTCGGTGCGCGCACGATCGAGGAGCTCAAGGCTCGCGGCAAGTTCGTCCGCATCACGGCGGCCGGGCTCAAGGAGAGCCACCCCCACGACGTGCAGATCGTCGTCGAGGCGCCCAACTACAAGCGCTGAGCGCGGCCCGCCGCATCCGCGGCCGCCGCATCCGTGGTGTCACGAACTCCGCAGATTCGCACGAACTCCGCATCCATTCGCGTTATCGGGTGCGGAGTTCGT